>JBDTUL010000278.1:0-8062 GCA_040007735.1 Gammaproteobacteria bacterium
ATCCGACTCGGGCAGCTGCATCGTGACGCCCAGCGCGCGGCCACGCGGGATGATAGTGACCTTGTAAACCGGGTCGTGCTCCGGAACCGTCATACCGACGATGGCGTGACCGGCTTCGTGATACGCCGTCATGCGCTTCTCGGCTTCGGTCATGACCATGGACCGCCGCTCGGCGCCCATCATGATCTTGTCCTTCGCGCGCTCGAATTCATCCATGCCGACGACGCGCTTGTTGGCGCGCGCGGCGAACAGGGCCGCTTCGTTGACGAGGTTCGCCAGATCTGCACCGGAGAAGCCAGGAGTGCCGCGCGCGATGAGCGCCGGCTTCACGTCTTCCGCCAGCGGAACGCGGCGCATGTGGACACGAAGAATCTGCTCGCGACCACGCACGTCCGGCAGCGGCACTACGACCTGGCGGTCGAAGCGGCCCGGGCGCAGCAGCGCAGGATCGAGCACATCCGGCCGGTTCGTGGCGGCGATGACGATGATGCCTTCGTTGCCTTCGAACCCATCCATCTCGACCAGCAGCTGGTTCAGGGTCTGTTCGCGCTCGTCATGCCCACCACCCAGGCCTGCGCCACGATGACGGCCGACCGCGTCGATTTCGTCGATGAAGATGATGCAGGGCGCGTGCTTCTTCGCCTGCTCGAACATGTCCCGGACGCGCGAGGCGCCGACACCGACGAACATTTCAACGAAGTCCGAACCCGAGATCGTGAAGAACGGCACCTTGGCTTCGCCGGCGATGGCGCGAGCCAGCAGCGTCTTGCCGGTGCCCGGGGACCCCACCATCAGGACGCCCTTCGGAATCTTGCCGCCGAGCTTCTGGAACTTGCCCGGGTCTTTCAGGAAGTCGACGATCTCGCCCACTTCCTGCTTGGCCTCATCGACGCCCGCGACATCCGCGAACGTGACGTTGACCTGATCTTCCCCAAGTAGCCTCGCCCTGCTCTTGCCGAACGACATGGCCCCACGCCCACCCGAGGCGCCTTGCATTTGTCTCAGCATGTAGACGAACACAAGGATCAGCAGCAGTGCCGGAGCGAGCTGCAGTAGGAGCTGTGCGAGGAAGTTGGGCTGTTTCGGCGGACGACCCTCGATGGAAACGTCGGCCTTTTGCAAGGCGCCGATGAGCGCCGTGTAGTCGGTTTCGGGGTTGTAGGCCTTGAACTGGCTGGCGTCTTTACGCTTGCCGTAGATCATGTCGCCCTGGATGACCACGGAATCCACCCGGCTGGATTTCAGATCGTCGAGGAACCGCGAGTAGGTGATGTCGTCTGGCTGGCCGACCGTGGGCATGTAGCGGCTGAAAACCGCCAGCAGCACCAGGACGATGACCACCCAGAGCAGGATATTTTTCGTGAGATCATTCAAGAGATTAACCTCGTCACGCCCCAGGGCGCGCGGTTCGATCGACCCTACACCAAGCGGAAACCCTTCGCCAGCAATTACAACTCACGTCCGCAAGCTCCAGAAGCTTCGGGTTTACAAAGCTTTACCCCGCGAACAGTCGTCGGCTGGCTGCGACGCTTCGGATATCCACCTGCGTGGAAACCTTGATTAAGGCACATTCCCCCGCGTTCAAGACCTTGGGGGCGATATCTGGCCCCAATTCAGCGCGATACACGATCTTGAAGCCAACGGTCCGCTCGAAACGCAGTTCCGAGGATATCGGGCAGCAGCCCCTACCCGGTGCGCCCCACTCGACGTTTTGCCGCTGCCCCTCTGACGCGGCCGCAAAATTCCACCCCCAGCCACAGGGCGGTGACTCGGTCGCGAGGGGGTCAAAGGGAACGTGAAAACGCATGGATGCGTTTTCCCGAGCCTCCGAGGGACCGGTCTAGCGGGCGGTTCCCGGCGGCCCCCTCGCGATCGAGGCGCCGTGTACGCGCATGCGGTGAACAGCCCAGACCCGGAGCCCAATCGCCGGGCGGCTCGGAAATCTTTTTGTTTTTTGAGTGATCCGACCCGGAAATCCGCATTGCCTCACTCGTAGTGAACCGACACAACCTCATAAGACTTGATGCCGCCCGGCGCATTGACGTCGATGACGTCGCCTTCGGACTTGCCGACCAGCGCCCGGGCAATCGGCGAGGAAATGGAGATGCGACCCGCGCGGATCTCCGCCTCATCCTCGCCCACGATCTGATACTTCACCCGAGCCCCGGCATCCTGATCTTCGAGCTCGACGAGCGCGCCGAACACGACTCTGCCGCCGCTCGCCATCTTGCTGTTGTCGATGATCTCAGCAGTGGAAAGCTTGGCCTCGATCTCGCCGATGCGGCCCTCGATGAAGCCCTGCTGCTCGCGAGCCGCGTGGTATTCCGCGTTCTCAGAGAGGTCACCATGCCCGCGGGCCTCTGCGATGGCCTTGATGACATTGGGCCGGGCTTCGGATTTGAGCCGCTTCAGTTCGGCACGCAGCGCCTCGGCGCCACGCACAGTCATAGGCGTGCGTTTCATGCGCGGACAGCCTCCTTCTCAAGGTGCAGATCCTGCAAACGATTGACCTCAACCTCGTCGATATGGTCGAGAGCCTCGCACGTCGCGAGCGCCGCGGCCAGCGTCGTGTAATAAGTGATGCGCTTGTGGACCGCCTCGCGCCGGATGGAGTTCGATTCCCGGATTGCGAGCTTCCCCTCGGTCGTGTTCACGATGAGATTGATCTCGTTGTTCTTGATCATGTCGACGATGTGCGGGCGCCCTTCCCGCACCTTGTTTGCGCGGCGGCAGGGAACGCCATTTTCATCGAACACTTTGGCCGTGCCATCGGTGGCCACGATCTCGAAGCCGTGGCCGATGAGCCTGCGGCCCAGCGTGACGGCGCCCTGCTTGTCCCGGTCCCGGACACTGATCAGGCACACGCCCTTGCGCGGCAGAACGACGCCGGAGGCGGTCTGCGCCTTGGCATAGGCCTCGCCGAAGGTGCGGCCGGTGCCCATCACTTCGCCCGTGGACTTCATCTCGGGGCCAAGGATTGGGTCGGCCTCGGGGAACTTGGTGAACGGAAACACCGCCTCCTTCACTGAGAAGAACTTCGGGACGTGCTCTTCGAGCATGCCGAGCTCTGCGAGCTTGCGGCCCGTCATCACTCGCGCGGCCACCTTCGCCAGCGCAATGCCGGTGGCCTTGGAGACGAACGGGACGGTGCGTGAGGCGCGCGGGTTCACTTCGAGGATGTAGACAATGCCGTTCTGAATGGCGAACTGAATGTTCATCAGCCCGATGACGTTGAGGCCCATCGCAAGCTTGCGCGTCTGCGCGCGCATCTCGTCCTGGACTTCTTTCGAGAGACTGTTGGGCGGCAGCGAGCAGCCCGAATCTCCCGAATGAACGCCGGCCTGCTCCACGTGTTCCATGATGCCGCCGATCAGCACGTCCTTGCCGTCGCAGACGGCATCGACGTCCACTTCGATGGCCACATCCAGGAAACGATCGAGGAGCACCGGGCTGTCGTTCGAGACGTGCACGGCATCCTTCATGTAAATGCGAAGGTCTTCCTCGGCGAAGATCACTTCCATCGAGCGACCGCCGAGAACATAGGAAGGCCGCACGACGAGCGGGAAACCCACTTCGCGCGCCAGGCGAACCGCCTGCTCTTCGTTGCGGGCGATGGCGTTCGCAGGCTGCTTCAGACCGAGGTGCTTGACCAGAAGCTGGAAGCGCTCGCGGTCTTCGGCGACGTCGATGGATTCGGGCGTGGTGCCGATGATGGGAGCGCCGGCATCTTCCAGAGCACGGCTCAGCTTCAGCGGTGTCTGGCCGCCGAACTGCACGATGACGCCTTCGGGCTTTTCCTTCGCGAGGATCTCGAGCACGTCTTCGAGCGTGAGCGGCTCGAAGTAGAGCCGATCGGAAGTGTCGTAATCCGTCGAGACGGTCTCCGGATTACAGTTGACCATGATGGTCTCGAAGCCGTCTTCGCGCAGCGCCAGCGCGGCGTGCACACAGCAGTAATCGAACTCGATGCCCTGGCCGATGCGGTTGGGACCGCCGCCGAGGATCATGATCTTGCGCTTGTCGGTGGGCGCGGATTCGCATTCCTCTTCGTAAGTGGAATACATGTACGCGGTGGACGTGGCGAACTCAGCCGCGCAGGTGTCCACGCGCTTGTACACCGGGGCCACACCCAACTCGCGACGCTTCGTGCGAATGACTTTCTCGGCAACGGCCGTGAGCTTGCCGAGCCGGCTGTCGGAAAAGCCTTTGCGCTTGAGCGCACGCAGGCGATCTGCGTTCAGAGACGACAGGCCCTGATCGCGCACCACGCCTTCATCCTTGATGAGGTCTTCGATCTGAACGAGAAACCATGGGTCGATGTTGGTGAGCTCGTAGATGCGCTCCAGCGACCAGCCCGCGCGGAACGCATCGCCGATATAGAGAATGCGATTCGCGCCAGGCGAGCGGAGCTCGTATTCGAGCTTGTTGGTGCTCTCGTCGGTGAGCGGCAGCGTGAGCAACTCGCCGAACCCATCCAGCCCTGTTTCCAGGCCACGCAGCGCTTTCTGCAGCGACTCCTGGAACGTGCGGCCAATGGCCATGACCTCGCCCACCGATTTCATCTGCGTGGTGAGGCGGTCGTTGGCAGCGGGGAATTTCTCGAACGTGAAACGCGGAATCTTGGTGACGACGTAATCGATGGAAGGCTCGAACGAGGCCGGCGTCGCGCCGCCGGTGATGTCGTTCTTGAGTTCATCCAGCGTGTAGCCCACGGCGAGCTTCGCGGCGATCTTGGCGATGGGGAAGCCCGTGGCCTTCGAAGCCAGCGCCGAGGAACGCGACACGCGCGGATTCATTTCAATGACCAGCAGGCGCCCGTCTTCCGGGCTGACGGCGAACTGCACGTTCGAGCCGCCGGTCTCCACGCCGATTTTTCTCAGCACGGCGATGGAGGCATCGCGCATGCGCTGGTATTCCTTGTCCGTGAGCGTCTGCGCCGGCGCCACGGTGATGGAATCCCCCGTGTGCACGCCCATCGGATCGAAGTTCTCGATGGAGCAGACGATGATGCAATTGTCGTTCTTGTCGCGCACCACCTCCATCTCGAACTCTTTCCAGCCGATGACGGATTCTTCGAGCAGCACTTCGCTCGTGGGCGAAGCATCCAGCCCGCGGGCGATGATCTCTTCGAACTCTTCGCGGTTGTACGCGATGCCGCCGCCGGTGCCGCCCATCGTGAACGACGGGCGAATGATGACCGGATAGCCGATGTCACCCACCTGCGCGAGCGCTTCTTCCATGCTGCGCGCGATGCGTGAGCGAGCCGTCTCCAGCCCGATTTCGCGCATGGCGTTCCGGAACAGCTCGCGGTCCTCGGCCATGTCGATGGCCTCGCGCGAGGCCGCGATGAGCTCGCAGCCGTACTTTTCCAGCACGCCTTCACGCACCAGGTCGAGCGCGCAGTTGAGCGCGGTCTGGCCGCCCATGGTGGGGAGCAACGCATCCGGCCGCTCTTTCTCGATGATGCGCGCGACGGTGCGCCAGTTGACGGGCTCGATGTAGATGGCGTCGGCCATCTCGGGGTCCGTCATGATGGTGGCGGGATTCGAATTGACGAGGATGACGCGGAAGCCCTCCTCCCTCAGCGCCTTGCAGGCCTGGGCGCCGGAGTAATCGAACTCGCACGCCTGGCCGATGATGATCGGGCCGGCGCCGACGATCAGGATGCTCTGGATATCAGTTCGTCTGGGCATTCTTCAGGTGCTGGATGGATTCGTGGGCGAGGGGTCTGTGGTTTTCAGATCAGCCGGCGATGCGCTTGGGGGAAGGCTCACCGTCTGCCGCCGCACAGCTTCTTCGGCGGCGCGCAGTTGCTGTTGCAGGCGCCTGAGCATGAGGTGATTGAAGCGCTCGAACAGCGGCTTCATCTCGTGTGGGCCGGGGCTTGCTTCCGGGTGACCCTGAAAGCTGAATGCCGGCTTGTCCTTGTAGGCGAGACCTTGCAGGGAATTATCGAACAGAGAGCGATGCGTGGGCCTCACGTTCGCGGGCAGCGTGCTCTCATCCACCGAGAACCCGTGGTTCTGGCTGGTGATGAACACGCGGCCGCTATCGAGTTCCTGCACCGGATGGTTCGCGCCGTGGTGGCCGAACTTCATCTTCAACGTTTTGGCGCCGGAGGCGAGACCGAGAATCTGGTGGCCGAGGCAGATGCCGAACACAGGCACACCCTGGTCGACGAGTTCTTTAGTCGCCTTAATGGCGTAGTCGCACGGCTCCGGGTCGCCGGGACCATTCGACAGGAACACTCCGTCAGGACCCAGTGCCATGACTTCCGCGGACGTGGTCTGCGCCGGCACCACAGTCATGCGGCAACCGAAGTCAGACAGCAGCCGCAGGATGTTGCGCTTGATGCCGAAGTCGTACGCGACCACGTGCAGGCGCTGTTGCGAACGAATCGGCTGGCGGGTTTTATCCTGCCAGATGCTGCCTTCGTTCCATTGATAGGTACGCTTGGTGGAAACGACCTTTGCGAGGTCCATGCCCTTGAGGCCTGGAAACTTGCCCGCGGCTTTCACCGCTGCGGTGTGATCCACCTGCTCGCCGGTCATGATGCAACCGGACTGAGCGCCCTTCTCGCGCAGGATGCGAGTGAGCTTGCGTGTGTCGATGCCGGCGATGGCGACGATTCGACCGCGCTCCAGGAACTCGTTCAGCGGCTCGTTCGAGCGCCAGCTGCTCGCAAGCAGCGGCAGGTCGCGTATGACGAGACCGGCCGGATAGATTTGCGATGCTTCGAGATCTTCGGGGGTGACGCCTGTGTTCCCGACATGGGGATACGTCAGTGTCACGATCTGACGGGCGTAGGACGGATCGGTGAGGATCTCCTGGTAGCCCGTCAAGGCGGTATTGAAAACGACTTCGCCGGTGGTGTTGCCTCTTGCTCCGATTGACTGGCCGCGGAAGATCGTTCCATCCGCCAGCGCCAGCACCGCTGCTACGCTCACTTACCGGTTACCTCGTCTATTTGGAAAAAGGGGTCATTTCCGCGGCCTGCGCTATTCCCGCCCGCACATATACAAAGCGGGAGGAGTTCTCGCGAACATCCTCCCGCCTTGCATGGACTAACCCTTTCGGATTCGCCGAAATTCTACGGCGTGCCCGCCGGATGTGTCCACGCCGTTCGGGAAAAAATATCGGGGCCGATGCTCAGGCCGGCGCGGCCTTTACGGCCTAACCGTCTGTTTTGTAACCAACAACGTCCCGCATGGCGTATTGGCCAGGAGTTTTCGCCGCAAGCCACGCCGCAGCTTTAAGGGCGCCGCGGGCGAAAATCGAGCGGTCCGTGGCCCGGTGACCGAGGCTCACCTGCTCTCCGGGGCCCGCCAGCAGCACCGTGTGCTCGCCCACGATGTCCCCGCCGCGCGTAACCGCGAAGCCGATTTCGCCCTCTCGCCGGGGATTCTGGCTTTCCGCGCCGCTTCGGGAGAACACGCCCACCTTCTCGAGGCTCTGCCCCCGGCCCTCCGCAGCCGCGCGCCCCAGCGCCAGGGCCGTGCCCGACGGGGCATCGCGCTTGTTACGGTGGTGGGCTTCGCTGATCTCGATATCGAATTCCATTGGCAACGCTTTCGCGGCTGCACGAACCAGTTCGAGAAGCACCGTGACACCGAGACTGGTGTTTGGCGCCGGCAGCACGGCGATGTCGCGTGCAGCCTCCGCAATGGCAAGTTCGACGTCCGCCAGAAAACCGGTAGTGCCGATGACGAGCGGCTTACGTAGCGCGCGGCACGCCGCCAGATTGCCAGTGGTGGCGGCTGCGTTGGAGAAGTCTATGGCGACGTCGCACGCTGCGAGCGCTGCGTTCAGATCGCTGGTGACGGCAAGACCATAGGAGGCGACACCCGCCAGCTCGCCGACATCCTTACCCGCCTCCTTGCTATGGGCGGACGCGATACCGGCCACGATATCCACTTCGTTCGACTCATCCGCCGCGCGCACGATGGCGCGGCCCATGCGGCCCGTCACCCCAATGACCGCGACGCGAATCATGTGCGCGCGCGCCTCACGAGGGGTCGCTCGAGAAGAAGCGCTTCACGCCTTCGAAGAATCCTTTCTCGCG
>JBDTUL010000279.1:0-8061 GCA_040007735.1 Gammaproteobacteria bacterium
TTCTTTTTTTGGTTTCAAATAAAAAAGAAAAATTTCTCAGCCGCCGGGCGTTTGAGGGCTCTGGATCGCTTCAAACAAAAAAAGAAAACTTCCTAGCCGCCCGGCGATTGAGGGCCTCTTAGTTCTCTCTGGCAACCTCAATCAAAAGCTCACGTAACCACGCATGGCCCGGATCCGGCTCATTGCGTTTATGCCAAACGAGCACCTCGCGTGACTCTGGCATCCGCACTGGCAGCGGAAACTTCTTCACCGGCGCCAGCGGGCTCAGCTTGTTCACCAGCCGCTCCGGGAGCGCGGCGATCATGTCCGTTCCCTGCAATAGAAACGGCACCTCCACCAGCGTCTCCACCGTGGCGCGTATGTTCAGCTCGCCGTTGAACAGCCGCCTCACGAACTCGGCCAGCGGCACCGAATGGCTGTGGGGCCAGCCCAGCATGTGGGGCAGGGTGCGGAACTGCTCCTCGGTGAGTTCGTCCGTCAGGAAGGGGTGATCCTGCGCGGCTACGCACACCCATTGCACCGGCCGCACGTCCACCACACGGAGTGAGTCCGGGAAGTCCCGGAAGCCGAGGACCGGCAGCATGTTCATGCCCAGGTAGAGATCGGCGTCGCCGTACTCGAGCCGCGACAGGGTGGTCTCGGAGAACTGCTCGATGTGACATTGCACGCCAGGCGCCTCCCGCACCACCCGCTTGAGGGCCGCAGGCAAAACCTGCAACGTGGCGTCCGCCGAACAGATGACGCTGAAGGCGCGCTTTACGTTGGCCGGGTCGAAATTTGGCTGCGTGCCCAGGGTGATCTGAATGCGTAGAAGCGCCTCGCGCACGGGCTCTACCAGGGAGAGCCCCCTCGGGGTGAGCTCCATGTCCCGCCCCACGCGCACCAGCAGCGGGTCGTTGAAGTAGTCCCGCAGCTTGTGGAGCGCCGCGCTCATGGCCGGTTGCGACACGAACACCCGCTCGGCGGCCCGGGTCACGTTTTTCTCGTGAATCAGGGCGTCGAGGGCAATGAGCAGGTTGAGGTCGAACCGGTTGAGCTGCATGGGCTGGACAATATTGTAAGCGTAACGCGACCGATTCTTTCGGCGCGCCGCGCGCCGCTATTCGTCCCGGGTCGCCTTGCGATCCCGGTTAGATCCCGGGCGCAGCCCGTGAGGTGTCCCGTAGTCGGGACGGTAGGGTAATCCATCACGTCACGGGCAAGTTTCCCTCCGAATCGCACCCCTTCGGACGTATATTCGCCGCGAATAGCTCCAATCCGGAAATCTGATTGCACCGTTTCAGTCCACGCCCTAACTTCGCAAGTCCACATGCAACCTCTCGTCCCAGAACAGCGGGAAGCCGTACTTCGAATAGTCGCGGCAGCTCGCGGGCGCCCAGGCGCGCTCATAGAAATCCTCCACGGCGTGCAGGCCGAGCTCGGGTTCATTCCCGCAGCCGCGGTACCCGTGCTGGCCCAGGAACTGAACCTGTCGCGCGCGGAAGTGCACGGCGTCGTCTCGTTCTATCACTACTTCCGGCATGACGCGCCTGGCCGCCACACGCTGCGCATCTGCCAGGCCGAATCCTGCCAGTCGATGGGGAGCGATGCGCTCACCGCGCACGTGAAGAAGCGCCTCGGCATCGATTTCCACGAGACCACGCCGGATGGCGTGTACACGCTGGAGCCGGTGTATTGCCTCGGCAACTGCGCCTGTTCGCCTGCGCTCATGCGTAACGAAGAGGTGTGCGGCAGGGTCAGCCCGGCGCGTTTCGATGAGTTGATGGCCGAATGGCAGCGCCATTCATGAGCGGCGAGGTATGAGCATCGACATTTACGTTCCGCGCGACTCCAGCGCCCTCTCACTGGGCGCCGAGTCGGTTGCGCAGGCCATTGCTACGGAAGCGCGCGCACGCAAGATAGCTGTTCGCATCATCCGGAATGGCTCGCGTGGCATGTACTGGCTGGAGCCCCTGGTCGAAGTGGTCACCGCCAAGGGCCGCGTGGCCTACGGTCCGGTGGCGGTCAAAGACGTCAAAGGGCTGTTCGACGCCGGCTTTCACACGGGCGGCAGCCACGCGTTGTCGCTGGGGCTGACCGAAGAGCTTCCCTTCCTCAAGTCGCAGCAGCGGCTCACCTTTGCGCGCGTCGGCATCGTCGACCCGGTGAGCGTCGTGGACTACGTGGCGCACGGCGGCTACGAAGGTCTGCGCAAGGCGCTCACGATGACGCAGCCCGATATCGTTAAGGCTGTGCTGGACTCCGGCCTCCGTGGCCGCGGTGGCGCGGCGTTCCCCACCGGCATCAAATGGAAGACGGTGCTGGATCAGAACACGCCCCAGAAATACATCACCTGCAACGCGGACGAAGGCGACTCCGGCACCTTCGCCGATCGCATGTTGATGGAAGGCGACCCGCTCACGCTCGTGGAAGGCATGACCATCGCCGGCATCGCGGTCGGCGCTACGCAGGGCTACATCTACCTGCGTTTCGAATACCCGCACGCTCACCGAGTGTTGAAGGAAGCCATTGCGGCGGCCTACGACGCCAAATATCTGGGTGCGGATGTTGCCGGCAGCGGCAAGCGCTTCGACCTGGAAGTGCGACTGGGCGCCGGAGCCTACATCTGCGGTGAAGAGACCGCGATGCTCGAGAGCCTCGAGGGCAAGCGCGGTGAAGTGCGGGTGCGTCCGCCACTGCCCGCTATCAAAGGCCTGTTCGGCCAGCCCACCATCGTCAACAACGTCATCACGTTGGGCAGCGTTCCGGTCATCCTCGCGAAGGGCGCGCCTCACTACCGCGACTTCGGCATGGGCAAGTCCCGGGGCACGCTGCCCATTCAGCTGGCCGGCAACATCAAGCAGGGCGGCCTTGTCGAGCGCGCGTTCGGCCTCACCTTGAAAGAGTTGCTCTACGACTACGGCGGCGGCTCTGCCAGCGGCCGGCCGATTCGCACCGTTCAGGTGGGCGGCCCACTGGGCGCGTACATCCCGGCCAGCCAGTTTGATGTGGCGGTGGACTACGAAGCCCTCTCCGCAATCGGCGCGCTGCTGGGGCACGGCGGCATCGTGGCGTTCGACGACACCGTGGATATGGCCCGCATGGCCCGCTACGCCATGGAGTTCTGCGCTGTGGAATCCTGCGGCAAATGCACGCCTTGCCGGATTGGCTCCCTCCGCGGGGTGGAGGTCATGGATCAGATCATCAGCGGCATCGAGACGGAACGGAACCTGCGACTGCTCGAAGACCTCTGTGAGACGATGTTGCAGGGCTCACTGTGTGGCCTGGGCGGCATGACTCCTTTTCCGGTCACGAGCGCGCTCAAGCATTTTTCCGAGGATTTCCGCGCCCGGGCGCGGCACTGAAGCGGCCCTGAGCCGCGGATTCTGGAGACGCCATGTTTGCCATCGACTACAAAGACCTCGGAACTCCCGCCAGCGGGGCCGACGCCCCGACGGCCCCCAGCCAGATCCTCGTCGAGATCGACGGTGCTCCCATCAGCGTGCCGGAAGGCACGTCGGTCATGCGAGCTGCGGCGCTGGCCGGCATCAGTGTCCCCAAGCTTTGCGCCACGGATACGCTCAAGGCGTTCGGCTCCTGCCGCCTCTGCCTGGTCGAGATCGAAGGTCGCAAAGGTTATCCCGCCTCGTGCACCACCACGGTGGCACCGGGCATGAAGGTGAACACGCAGTCCTCGAAGCTCACGCAGCTCCGTCGCGGCGTCATCGACCTCTACGTTTCCGATCATCCCCTCGAGTGCGACACCTGCCCTGCGGACAAGCACTGCGAGCTGCAGGACATGGCGGCGGAAGTCGGCATCAAGGAAACCTCTTACAAGCGCGGCGCCACTCACTGGCCGTCGGCGCCCGAAGAAGTGCGGCACGACACGAGCAATCCGTACTTCGGTTTCAATCCTGAGCTATGCATCGTGTGTTCGCGCTGCGTGCGCGCGTGCGATGAAGTGCAGGGCACGTTCGCGCTGACGATCCAGGGTCGCGGCTTCGACTCGAAAGTGTCCGCGAGCCAGGACGAGCCGTTCATGGAATCCGAGTGCGTGTCGTGTGGCGCGTGCGTGGAGTCGTGCCCCACGGGTGCGCTCATCGAGAAGTCCATCGTCGCCCTCGGCCAGCCGGACAAGGCAACGGCCACCACGTGCGCCTACTGCGGCGTCGGCTGCTCCTTCAAAGCGGAAACGAAGGGCGAAGGCGACGACGTCGAAGTCATTCGCATGGCGCCCAATCGCGACGGGCATGCGAACAAGGGTCACGCCTGCATCAAGGGCCGCTTCGCGTACGGTTACGCCACGCATTCCGATCGCGTCACGACGCCGCTCATGCGCAAGAAGATCACTGACCCCTGGCAGGAAGCCACGTGGGACGAGGCGATCGGCTACGCCGCCGGCGAGTTCAAGCGCATCCAGGCGAAGTACGGCAAGTTCTCGGTGGGCGGCATCACCTCATCCCGCTGCACGAACGAAGAAACGTTCCTCGTGCAGAAGCTCATTCGCGCAGCCTTCGGCAACAACAACGTGGATACGTGCGCGCGGGTGTGTCACTCGCCCACGGGCTATGGGTTGAAGCACACGATCGGCGAGTCGGCCGGCACGCAGGAATTCCAGTCCGTCATGCAGTCGGACGTCATCATGATCATCGGCGCCAACCCGACTGATGGCCACCCGGTGTTCGCCTCGCAGATGAAGCGCCGGTTGCGCCAGGGCGCGAAGCTCATCGTCATCGATCCGCGCGCCACCGGCATTGTGCACTCGCCGCACATCCATGCGGATTTCCACCTGCCGCTGCGTCCGAGCACGAACGTCGCCATCATCAATGCGCTGGCGCACGTCATCGTTACCGAAGGGCTGACGAAAGATCAGTACATCGCCGAGCGCTGCGAGCCGGAGGCGTACAACCGCTGGAAGGCTTTCGTCGCGAAGCCGGAAAATTCACCCGAGGCCGTTGAAAGCATCACGGGTGTGGATCCCGAGCTCGTGCGCGGAGCCGCGCGCTTGTTCGCGAATGGTGGCAACGGCGCCATCTACTACGGCCTCGGCGTCACCGAGCACAGCCAGGGCACCACCATGGTCATGGGCATCGCGAACCTTGCGATGGCCACGGGTAACCTCGGCCGCGAAGGCGTGGGCGTGAACCCGCTGCGCGGCCAGAACAACGTGCAGGGCGCGTGCGACATGGGCTCGTTCCCGCACGAATACAGCGGTTACCGGCATGTCTCCGACACGCTCACCCGCAAGCTGTTCGAAGGCGCGTGGGGCGTGCCGCTCGAAGTGGAGCCGGGCTTGCGCATCACCAACATGTTCGAAGCCGCGCTCGATGGCAGCTTCCTCGGCATGTACATCCAGGGTGAGGACTTCGTGCAGTCCGACCCGAACACGCATCACGTCACCTCCGCCATGGAGCGGATGGAATGCGTGGTGCTTCAGGATCTGTTCCTGAACGAGACTTCCAACTACGCCCACGTGTTCCTGCCGGGTTCCTCGTTCATCGAGAAGGACGGCACGTTCACGAATGCGGAGCGTCGCATCTCGCGCGTGCGCAAGGTGATGGAGCCGCTCGCCGGAGTTGCGGACTGGCAGGCCACGGTGCTGCTGTCGAATGCACTCGGCTATCCGATGAACTACAGCCACCCGTCCGAGATCATGGACGAGATCGCGGCGCTCACTCCCACGTTCACGGGTGTGTCGTACGAGAAGCTGGATAAGTTGGGCAGCATCCAGTGGCCGTGTAATGCGGCTGCGCCAGATGGCACGCCCACCATGCACATCGATCAGTTCGTTCGTGGCAAGGGCAAGTTCTATGTTACGGAATACGTGCCAACCAGCGAGCGCACCACGCGTAAATTCCCGTTGATTCTGACTACGGGCCGCATCCTCACGCAGTACAACGTGGGTGCGCAGACGCGCCGTACGCAGAACAGTTCGTGGCACGCCGAGGACATCCTCGAGATTCATCCGCACGATGCCGATGTCCGCGGCATCGAGAACAACGACTGGGTCGGCATCACCAGCCGCACCGGCGAGATTGTGCTGCGTGCAGTGGTTTCCGAGCGCATCCATCCTGGCGTCGTCTACACCACGTTCCATTTCCCGGAGACGGGTGCGAACGTAGTCACTACCGATAACTCGGACTGGGCGACCAACTGCCCTGAGTACAAGGTGACGGCCGTTCAGGTGGTGAAGGTGAACCAGCGGGATGCGTGGCAGAAGCGCGCGCAGACTGGCGATGACATCCATCATCACGATGAGCATGCGCGAGGAGACGTCACGCACGCTTGAGCAGCTTCGTGCCAACTCCGACGAGTAGCGAGGTTGCCGTTCAGCGTTGGACGCGCGGCAGCCTTTCCAGCACTACGGATTTCGTTACTGAGGAAGTGCCGGTCGCGCTCGTCTACCACGGCGTGCCGCACGTGGTAATGCTGGCTACGCCCTCAGACCTCGAGGATTACGCGGTGGGGTTCACGGTGAGCGAAGGGCTCGTCGCCAATCCGCGAGAGATTCAGTCTGTGGAAGTCGAGCACCTGGCCGAGTCCATCGAAGTGCGCATCGGCATTGCAGGAGAGCGGTTTTCGGAATTGTTGAGACGACGGCGGAATCTCACGGGTCGCACCGGGTGCGGGCTGTGTGGCGCCGAGACGGTGGAGGAGGCGATTCGCCCGCCCGTCAAAGTGGGCCAGGGTCCTGTCGTCAGTGCCGCGGATCTGCATGCCGCGCTCATCGAGCTGGAATCCAAGCAGCCGGTAAACTCTCGCACGGGCAGCATTCATGCGGCCGCGTGGGTGGTGCCGGGCGCTGGTGTGCAGTTGGTGCGCGAAGACGTCGGGCGGCACAATGCGCTCGATAAGGTGATTGGCGCGCTGGTGCGCTCGGGCACGGCGATAGACGCCGGGTATGCGCTCATCACCAGCCGCGCCAGTTTCGAGATGGTTCAGAAGTCCGCCGCTGCCGGAATCACTTTCGTAGCGGCGGTGTCCGCGCCAACGGCGCTGGCCATTCGCCTGGCGGAGCGGAGCGGCATCACGCTCGTGGGCTTCGCGCGTCGCGACCAGCACGTTGTTTATGCTCACTCCGAACGGTTGTCATGAATATCGATCCGTTGATCAAGATGGCGAATGAGATGTCCACGTTCTTTGCCACCGAGGGCGGGGAGGAACATGGCGCCGAACTGATGGCCACGCACCTGCGCCGCTACTGGGAGCAGCGCATGCGGCGCGAGATCATCGCGCACTACCGGCGCGGCGGCGGCGGGCTCAATGAGCTGTCGCTAAAGAGCGTCGGCATGCTGGCGAACGATGCCGCACCCGAGCCCGACCCCGAAACCGGCGGCGACGCCGGGTAGGCGGCGTCCCGAATCTCGCTCCCCCCGCGCCCGGTGAAATGACCTGGCTCCAGGCGAGTTGGGCTGCCGCGGGGCAATGACCTGCCTCCACGGCGAATTGGGCCATCGCGCGGCTGCGTCCGGCCCGGGGTAATATCACCCCAGCGCCGTGCGTAAGCATGGCCATCGTTCGAGTGGTTGTTCGAGGTCACCCTTCGAGCCCACGCCTTCCAGAGGAGACCCCATGCGCAGAATTCTTGCTTCCACATTGATTGCCGCCGCTTGCCTCGCAGGCTTTGGCGCAACCCCCGCCTATGCCGGCGACACCAAGTGCAGCCTCGATTTCACGATGAGCGGCTGGTCCGCCTTCTACAAGACGGCGAGCGGCAGCGGCACCGTCCATTGCAGCAACGGGCAGTCCATGAAGGTGAAGCTCGATGCCAAGGGCGGCGGGCTCACCGTAGGCAAGTCCACCATTGAAAACGGCCATGGCGAGTTCTCCGGCATTTCCGGCGGCATCGATGAGCTGCTCGGCTCGTACATTTCGGGCGAAGCACACGCGGGCGCCGTGAAGTCGTCCGCCGCCACCGTTATGACGAAAGGGGAAGTTTCTCTTGCCCTGTCCGGCACGGGTAAGGGGTGGGATTTGGGCGTGGCCTTCGGCCGGCTTTCGATCAAACGAGCAAAATAAGTCTTTCTTCTCTCCAGCCGCCCGGCGATTGAGGGCTCTTTTTTCGGTCTTTAAGACCAGAAG
>JBDTUL010000280.1:0-8054 GCA_040007735.1 Gammaproteobacteria bacterium
GCGTTCGGCGGCCTGCTGATTTTCGTGGGCATCATGCTGTCGCTGTTCCAGCAGTTTGTCGGCATCAACGCGGTGTTGTACTACGCGCCCCTCATGTTCAAGAACATGGGCGCTTCCACCGACACGGCGCTGCTGCAGACCATCATCGTCGGCGTTGCGAACATCGTATTCACGCTGGTCGCGTTCCACACGGTGGATCGCTGGGGCCGCAAGCCGCTGCTGGTGCTGGGCGCGCTGATGATGGCGGCATCGATGCTGACGTTGGGGTTCCTGTTCTCGAGCGGCCATGTCGGCACGGCGGCACTGGTCGCGGTGGTGGCGTATATCGCGGGCTTCGCGCTCTCGTGGGGGCCCGTGGTGTGGGTGCTGCTCTCTGAGATCTTTCCGAATGCCATCAAGAGCAAGGCGATGGCGCTCGCCGTCGCCATGCAGTGGATCGCGAACCTGTTCGTGTCCTGGTCGTTCAAGGTGCTCGACGGCAATTCGGCGCTCAATGCGATGTTCCACCATGGCTTCGCCTATTGGGTCTACGGCGGCATGAGCGTGCTTGCCGCGCTGTTCGTGCTTCGCTACGTGCCGGAAACCAAGGGCCGCACCCTGGAGGCCATCCAGCACCTGTGGGTGAAGCCGCAAGTATGATCGGCCATCTTCCGCCGGACTGGTCCAACGCCACCCTTTTAGGGCGCTTGATGCTGCGCGAGGGCCCAACCCCCGTTCTGTTGAGCGGCGGGCGGCTCAGGGATGTGTCTCGCGCGGCGCCCACGGTTTCGCAGCTTCTCAACGAGTGGACCGGCGCGCTGCCGCCCGGGCAGGACCTGGGCCCGATCGAAGACCTGCATATCGGCCGGTCATACGAGGGCTGCGCCGGGGCCCGCCTGCTGTCGCCTTTCGACCTTCAGTGCATCAAGGCAAGCGGGGTCACTTTCGCCGTCTCCGCCATCGAGCGAGTCATCGAAGAGCGTGCGCGCGGGGATGCCTCACGCGCCGAAGCGGTGCGCGCCGGGTTGCGCGATCGGGTGGGCGCCGATCTTCGTACGGTAAAGCCCGGGTCTGAATCCGCCCGGCGCCTGAAAGACGTATTGATCCAGGAGGGGCTCTGGTCTCAGTACCTGGAGGTCGCCATTGGACCGGATGCGGAAATCTTCACGAAGGCCCCGACCCTGTCATCGGTCGGCTGGGGCGACTGGATCGGCGTGCGTGCCGATTCGGCCTGGAACAACCCTGAGCCTGAGGTCGTTCTCGCTTGCGATCGCACCGGACGCATCCTTGGCGCCGCGCTCGGCAACGACGTCAACCTCCGCGACATCGAAGGGCGCAGCGCGCTCCTGCTCGGCAAGGCGAAGGACAACAATGCTTCCTGCGCGATAGGGCCGTTCATTCGCCTGTTCGACGACACGTTCGGCCTGGACGACGTGCGTCGCGCCGTCGTGCGGCTGGAGATCCAGGGCGAGGACGGCTTCACGCTCGAAGGCCAGAGCGGCATGAGCGAGATCAGTCGTGACCCCACGGAGCTCGTCGCACAGACCATTGGCCACAATCACCAGTATCCGGATGGCTTTGCGCTGTTTCTCGGCACCATGTTTGCGCCCGTGGCGGACCGCGGCGCGCACGGCCTCGGCTTTACCCACAAGGTTGGCGACGTAGTTCGCGTGTCCTCGCACCGGCTCGGCGTGCTCGAGAACAAGGTCACCACGTGTGATCGCGCGCCGCCCTGGAAGTTTGGTGTGTCGGAGCTGATGCACAACCTGGCGGGTCGCAGCCTTCTGTACGGGCAATCGGGGCGTGAGCGGTGAGCGAGACGAGCACGCTTTCCCACTACATCGGTGGCCAATGGGTCGGCGGTCGGACGGCGTTCGACAGCCTGAACCCCTCCGACACCCGGGATGTGGTTGCGCATGCGCCTTCGGATGACGGCAGTGCCATCGCTGCTGCCGTGGCCGCCGCTAAAGCGGCATTCCCGGCATGGGCCGCAGCGAGCCCCGAAGTGCGCAGCGATGTGCTCGATCGGGTCGGCTCAACTCTGCTCGCGCGCAAAGAGCAGCTCGGCCGGTTGCTGTCGCGTGAAGAGGGGAAAACGCTCGCGGAAGGCATCGGCGAGGTTGCGCGCGCTGGCCGCATATTCAAGTTCTTTGGCGGCGAGGCACTGCGTCGCACCGGCGTCACGGTCGATTCGACGCGTCCCGATGTGGAAGCGGCGACCTATCGGGAGCCGGTGGGCGTGTTCGGCCTCATCACACCGTGGAATTTTCCGATTGCGATACCGGCGTGGAAGAGCGCGCCGGCGCTCGCGTTCGGCAACACGGTGGTCATCAAGCCCGCTTCGCTGACGCCGGCTATTGCCGTGGCGCTGGCTGAAATCATTCATGAATCGGGTGCGCCGAAGGGTGTCTTCAATCTCGTCATCGGCGGCGGCGTTGCAGGCAATGCGCTCGCGTCACACCCTGATGTCGCTGGCGTTTCCTTCACGGGCTCGCAAGGCACGGGCGCACGTGTGGCCGCTGCGGCCATGACGCATCAGGCGCGTGTGCAACTCGAGATGGGCGGCAAGAATCCACTCGTCGTGCTGGATGACTGCGATCTGGATCGTGCCGTTCAATGCGCGCTCGACGGCGCATTCTTCGCCACGGGGCAGCGCTGCACGGCCTCGAGCCGGCTCATCGTCACAGAAGGCATCCACGATCGCTTCGTGGACGCGCTCGCCAAGCGCGTCGCTGCGCTTCGTGTTGGCGATGCACTCGCCGCGGAAACTCAGATTGGCCCGCTCGCCAGCGAGGCACAGCTCGACACCACCTTGTCGTACCTCAACGTTGCCGCGGAAGAGGGTGGAACGCTCGTCGCGGGCGGCGAGCGGCTTGCGCTTGCGAAGCCCGGCTACTACGTGTCGCCGGCGCTCATCGTCGACACCAAGCCAGAAATGCGTGTGAACTGCGAAGAAGTGTTCGGCCCGCTCGCCTCCGTGGTGCGGGTTGGCGAATACGACGAGGCGCTGGCCGTCGCCAATGCGGGCGAATTCGGGCTGTCCGCCGGCATCATGACCAGCTCTCTCAAACACGCGCGGCATTTTGCGCGCAACGTGCGCGCAGGCATGGTGATGACCAACCTGGCGACGGCGGGCGTCGATTACCACGTGCCGTTCGGCGGCACCCGCAAATCGAGCTACGGCCCACGCGAGCAGGGGTTTGCGGCGGTCGAGTTCTTCACTCTAGTCAAGACCACTTATTCCTGGGCCTGATCCATGACGACCGCCATCTTTCCCTCTCTCGCAAACAAGACCGTCGTCGTTTCCGGCGGTGGCTCCGGAATCGGCGCGGAAATCGTCAAAGGCTTCGTGCGGCAGAAAGCCCGGGTGTTCTTCCTCGACATCGCCGAAGACGAATCGCGCGCGCTGGTGGACGCACTCGAAGGCCGCGCTCAGTTCCTGAAGTGCGACCTGACTGACATCGAGGCGTTGCGCGCCGCGCTCGGCACTATCGAGTCGAAGGCGGGTCCGGTTGCCACGCTGGTCAACAACGCTGCGAACGACGACCGTCACAGCTTTGAAAGCGTGACGCCTGCCTACTGGGACGAGCGCATTGCCGTGAACCTGCGGCACTACTTCTTTGCCGCGCAGGCCGTGGTGCCGGGCATGCGGTGCGTGGGGCAGGGCGCGATCATCAATCTTGGTTCGGTGTCCTGGCATCTTGGCATGGCCGATCTGGCGCTGTATGAGACGGCTAAGGCCGGTATAGAAGGCATGACGCGCGCGCTCGCGCGGGATGTCGGTGAATCCGGTATTCGCGTCACGTGTGTCATTCCCGGCGCCGTCCGCACGCCCCGCCAGATGGCGCTCTGGCATACGCCGGACGAAGAGGCGAAGATTCTGGCCCAGCAGTGCATCAAGGCGCGCGTGGAGCCTGCGGACGTCGCGGCGATGGTTTTGTTCCTTGCGTCCGATGATGCACGCCTGTGTACTGCTCAAAGCTATTGGGTGGATGCCGGGTATCGTTGACGCCTGATCCGATCGGAGGCCTTGTCCGTGACTGCTGCCGTGGAATGCGTGTGGCCCGTAGGGGCGCAGCTGGGTGAAGGGCCGTTCTGGTCTGCCGCGGAACAGGCGGTGTGGTTCGTCGACATCAAGGGCCGCGCCGTTCACCGCTATCACGAACCCAGCGGCGGCACGCGTTCGTGGCCCGCGCCTTCTGATCCGGGGTTCATTCTTCCGGCGCAGGGTGGCCGCCTGGTGTGCGGGCTCAAGACGGGCCTGCATCACTTCGACCCGGCCAGCGGCGACTTCAAACGCTTCGAAGTCGTGGAGCCGCACGCGCCTGACAACCGCCTGAACGATGGCTATGTCGATCCTGACGGCTATCTCTGGTTCGGCTCGATGGATGACCGGGAAAGTGCATCGACGGGCGCGCTCTATCAACTCACCGACGCAGGTTGCCGGCGGCGTGACGCCGACTACGTCATCACCAACGGCCCGGCGTGCAGCCCGAACGGGCGCACGCTCTATCACACGGATACGTTGAAGAAAGAGATTTACGCCTTTGCGCGGCGGTCCGACGGCGAGCTGGCCGCCAAACGCGTGTTCGCTCGCATCGGTGAGAGCGACGGCTACCCGGATGGCCCTATCGCCGATTCGAGCGGCGTACTCTGGACCGGCCTGTACGGCGGTTGGGGGCTGAATCAGTACAGCGCTGAAGGCGAGTTGCTCGGCAAACTCGCGTTGCCCGTGGCCAACATCACCAAGGCGGCGTTCGGCGGGGCCGACTTGCGCACGCTCTATATCACTTCGGCATGGAAGGGTCTCACCAGCGAACAGCGCGCGCAGCAGACGCTGGCGGGCGGCTTGTTTCGCATCAGGGTGGACACGGCAGGTCTTCCCCAGAGCACAATCACTCATGGCCTCTGATCCCCGACCGGCACGGCGTTTCCGCTCACGCGACTGGTTCGACGACCCCGCCCATCTCGACATGGTGGCGCTCTATCTCGAGCGCTTCATGAACTACGGCATGACCGCCGGCGAGCTGCTGAGCGGCAAGCCGATCATCGGCATCGCGCAGACCGGCGGTGACCTCACACCCTGCAATCGCGTCCACCTGGAGACGGTGAAACGCGTGCGCGACGGCATTCGGGATGCCGGCGGCATCCCGATGGAGTTTCCGGTACACCCGATCTTCGAGAACTGCCGGCGGCCCACCGCCGCGCTCGATCGCAACCTCGCGTATCTCGGTCTGGTGGAAGTCCTTCATGGTTACCCGATCGATGCCGTCGTTCTGACTACCGGGTGCGACAAGACGACGCCCGCCGAAATCATGGCGGCCGCGACGACGGACCTTCCGGCCATCGTGTTGTCGGGCGGCCCCATGCTCGATGGATGGCACGACGGTGAACTCGTGGGCTCCGGCACGGTGATCTGGCGTTCACGGCGCAAGCTCGCGGCAGGGCGGATCAACGAACAGGAGTTTCTCGCGGCGGCGGCGGCCTCCGCCCCGTCGGTCGGCCACTGCAACACCATGGGTACGGCTTCCACGATGAATGCCGTTGCAGAAGTGCTGGGGCTTTCTTTGCCGGGGTGCGCAGCGATTCCGGCACCGTATCGCGAGCGCGCTCAGATGGCGTATGCCACTGGCGTGCGTATCGTTGAAATGGCCTACGAAGATTTGCGCCCGTCTGCGATTCTGACGCGCCGTTCGTTCCTCAACGCCATTGCCGCCATTGCGGCGCTCGGCGGCTCGACGAATGCGCAGCCGCACCTGGTGGCGATGGCGCGGCATGCGGGCGTCGAGATCACGCCTGAGGACTGGATGACTTACGGGCGGGACATTCCGCTCATGGTGAACGTGCAGCCGGCGGGAAAATATCTGGGCGAGCGGTTCTATCGCGCGGGCGGAGTTCCGGCGGTGTTGTGTGAGCTGCTGCGCGTGGGACGCATCGATGGCTCGGTGCACACGATTACGGGCCGCAGTCTGGCGGACAACATCGCAGGGCGCGAATCGGTGGATCGCGAGGTCATCACTACTTACGAAGCGCCGCTCCAGCATCACGCGGGCTTCCTGGTGTTGAAGGGAAACCTGTTCGACTTTGCCATCATGAAGACGAGCGTGATCTCTGAGGAGTTTCGCAAACGCTTCCTCACCGGCTCGGATTGTTTTGAAGGGCGCGCCGTGGTGTTCGACGGGTCCGATGACTATCACGCGCGCATCAACGATCCCGCGCTCGGCATCGATGCGCGCACCATTCTCGTCATTCGAGGGTCCGGGCCGATCGGCTGGCCGGGCTCCGCCGAAGTGGTGAACATGCAGCCGCCGGATGCGTTGCTGAAGCGCGGCGTATCGAGCTTGCCTACCATTGGTGATGGCCGGCAGTCTGGGACCTCCGACAGCCCTTCCATTCTCAATGCGTCGCCGGAAAGCGCCGCCGGTGGCGGCCTTGCGTGGCTGCGTACGGGCGATGTCATTCGCATCGATCTCGCGGCCGGCCGTTGTGACATGCTGGTGCCCGAAGCCGAGATCGAGCGTCGCAAGGCGTCAGGCTTGCCTGCGGTGCCGGCGAGTGCAACCCCGTGGCAGGAGCTGTATCGCCAGACAGTGAGCCAGCTCGATAGCGGCGGTGTGATGGAAATGGCGCTGAAATACACGGGCGTCTGCAAGAAGACTCCGCGGCACAATCACTGAATCATCGGTCATGCGCGACCGGTTCGCGCGTTGCTGCTGCAATGAGGGCCAGGAAGGCTCGCTGCAGCGGGCGACGAGGGGGGATTTATCGATCCGCGTAACTCGCTTTCCATGGAAGAGCGCACCGTCGTTCGCAAGGTGATGTGGCGCCTGCTGCCGTTCCTGTGCCTGCTCTACTTCGTGGCGTATCTCGACCGCGTGAATGTCGGGTTCGCCGCGCTGACCATGAACAAGGACCTCGGCCTTTCCGCCACCGCGTTTGGCTTCGGCGCCGGCATTTTCTTCCTCAGCTATTTCCTGTTCGAAGTGCCGAGCAACTTCCTGCTCCAGCGGTTCGGTGCGCGTATCTGGATCGCGCGCATCATGGTGACGTGGGGGCTCATCTGTGTGGGCATGGCGTTCGTAACCGGCCTGAACAGCTTCCTGGTGTTGCGATTTCTGCTGGGAGTCGCCGAGGCGGGGTTCTTCCCGGGCATGATTCTCTATCTGACGTACTGGTTCCCTGGCAGCGTGCGGGCTGCGATTCTCGGTATCTTCATCATCGCGAATCCGGCGTCCACCATTATTGGCGCGCCGCTGTCGACGTCACTGCTCGGCACCAGTCTGTTCGGGCTTGCGGGCTGGCAGACGATGTTCATTGTCGAGGGGTTGCCGGCCATTCTCCTCGGCGTCGCCGTGCTGTTCGTGCTGTGTGATTCGCCCGCTAAGGCGCGGTGGCTGACGGATCACGAGCGGCAGGTGCTGGTGCAAGCCATCGAGCGAGATCGGGGCGCGACCGCACACACTTCCTGGCGCGCGGGGCTCATGAGCATCGAGGTGTGGCGCTTCGCGTTGCTTTACTCGGCGCTGATGATGGGAGTGTATGGGTTTGGGTTCTGGTCACCGCAGATCGTGAAGTCGCTGGGGTCGTTCAGCAATCAGCAGGTGGGGTGGTTGCTGGTCATTCCGTATGCGGGTGCGACCATTGCGATGGTGTTATGGGGGCGGCATTCGGATCGCACGGGCGAGCGGACGTGGCACTTGGCGCTACCGGCGTTTGTGGGAGCTGCCGGGTTTTTGTGCGGTGGGTTTGCGGATAATGTTTATTTGTCGATTGCCGCATTTACGGTTGGGGCGATGGGGATCTATTCGTCGCTGCCGTTGTTCTGGACGTTGCCCACTACGTTACTGGGCGGGTCTGCTGCGGCGGGGGGGATTGCGCTTATTAATTCCATTGGGAACTTGAGCGGGTATTTTGCGCCGGCTGTTATCGGGTGGCTGAAGGACACGACGCAGGGGTATGCGGCGGGGCTGCTGGTGATTGCGGCGAGTATGGGGTTGGCGTCGGTACTTGGTTTCCGCGCCGGGCGGCGCGCGAAGGCGAGGAACTAAGAGCCCTCAATCGCCGGGCGGCTGGGA
>JBDTUL010000281.1:0-8014 GCA_040007735.1 Gammaproteobacteria bacterium
AGCCCGGCAACGCCGATGGCCCACAGCGGCACTCGCGAACGCGGCGGAGCCACGCGCACTTCGAACAACGCCGGCCCGCTCTGACGCTGGCGATCGTTCTCGGATTTCTTCAGGGCATCGAGGATGAAGGACATGGATCAGCCGCCGTGTGCTGGAGGGCTTCGCAGGAGAGGGCTATCGGGTGCGGCGATGGCGCTGGCCAGAACGATCTGTGTCTGCACGCCGGCAATGCCGTCCACGGCCAGTTGATTGCGTCGTTGGAATTCCATTACCTGCTTGCTGAGCTCGGCATCGAACACGTCGCTTGCAGCTCCATCGGGTGCCGCGCCACTCAGGCGCTCCAGACTCTGACGCAGCCAGCGTACTTCATCTCCACGCATCCCGACCGACAACGGCTTCACACGCTGCGTGCCGGGCCGCCACAGCATTATGAAATCCCCGAACCAGTAGCGGGCCAGGTCCGTGATGCCGACGTTGTGTCGCTGGCCGCCCAGCTCGATCGTGCCGCGCTCATCGCCAAGGTCCGTGAGCACGACCTGATGGGAGGCACCGTTTGCATCCGTGACCAGCAGGATGGCCGGACGGTTGAACTGGCGAAGCTGGCCGAACGAGCCGCGCTGGACCAGACACTCGAGTCCCTGGGTGGAGGCCTGGGTGCAGGGGTCATCGGCCCCGGCTTCATAGGTCGCGCCCCAGATCTTGAAGAGCTTGGCGAAGGCTTCGTCCGGTGCCGTTTCGTCGCCGTGTTCGCTCAGCAGCGTGGGCAGCGACTCCACGGTGGGCGTGCGCGCGGCGACTCTGATTGCGGCAGGCGGCGCTGAACTCGGAGTGGCGGTGAGTTGATCTGCTGTCTTGGCTGCCGCTCTGGCAGCCAAGGTGGCGGTGAGTGCGGCCTTCGCTGCGGCGTCGGACGATTTGAAACTGAATGGCGCGAACTGCCAGATGATGATGCCGCTTGCGATGAGCGCGAGCGTGCCACCTACGGCGCCGGCCCAAGGGAGCCACGCGGGCGCGAACTGCCGGCCAAAAACTTCGGAGGCGGCGTTGCGCACCAGCGCGCCGGCGATGCGGTGACGATCTTGCGTGTAGCCGCCGAGCAGGGCGCGATCCGCAATGACGTTGATGACGCGCGGGACGCCGCCGGACAGGCGATAGATTTCGGCGAGCGCCCCGGGCGTGAAGATGTCTGTGGTGGCGCCGGCTACACGGAGGCGATGGCGCACGTAGGCGCCCGTTTCCTCGGACGACAACGGGTCGAGGTGATAACGGCCCGTGATTCGCTGCGCGAGCTGGCGCAGCTCGTTGCGGCCGAGCAGCTCCCGCAGCTCGGGCTGGCCGATCAGGATGATCTGCAACAGCTTCTGGGTGTTCGTTTCCAGGTTCGTGAGCAGCCGCACCTGTTCGAGCACGGCTGGGGCAAGGTTCTGCGCTTCGTCTACCACCAGCACGACGCGCCGGCCGCCGGCGTGGGCCTTCAGCAAGTAGTCGTTGAGGATGTCGACCAGGTCTTTGAGGCTGTCCTGCGCCTCGTCCGGTACGCCAATGCCCACTTCCTCGCAGATGGTGAGCAGAAACTCCGTGGGCGTCATCCGCGGGTTCAGGATCAGCGCGACTTCCGCATTCTTGGGCGTCTGCGCGAGCAGCGAACGGATGGTGGTGGTCTTGCCGGTGCCCACCTCGCCGGTGAGCTGTACGAAGCCGCCCGCTTCGTTGATGCCATAGAGCAGATGAGCCAGGGCCTCGGCGTGGCGCTCGCTCAGATAGAGATAGCGCGGATCCGGGGTGATCGCGAAGGGCTTTTCATTCAGGCCGAAGAATGAGCGGTACATGAATCGTATGAGGTGGCGAGGGGCCTACCGCGTGGGGCGGGAGTATTGCATGGGGAGGGGTTGGGTGCATTTGGCGCAGCGAAGTTGTTAGTGAACGGCGACGGGGCCTGGAGCGGGTTGTGGCTCGCAGAAGCATCGGCTCTCATTCGCCCGGCGACTTCGTCGCCAAGACTCTTTTCCCAGCCGCCCGGCGATTGAGGGCTCTTTGCTGGCGCGGCTTTGGTGCTGCGATTGGCGTCGCCGCAGTCAGATGGCCCGGAAAGGGACCGGCCGCTGGACCGGTCCGTCGGAGCCTTGGGAAAAAGCATCCGTGCTTTTTCACATCCCTTCCCGGGCCATCTGACCGCGAC
This sequence comes from Gammaproteobacteria bacterium, assembly GCA_040007735.1. Taxonomy (GTDB): domain Bacteria; phylum Pseudomonadota; class Gammaproteobacteria; order Steroidobacterales; family Steroidobacteraceae; genus JADGHX01. The sequence goes on from JBDTUL010000281.1 coordinate 2,180, forward strand.
ACCGCTGTGGTGCTGCGGGCCGCGCTTCCTACTCCTTGTCCTCGAGACTCCCCGCCCGGGTCAGCGCACCCCGGCCAAATTTCTTGCGAATGGCATCGAGGGTCTCGTCCAGGGGCGACGCGGCAGTGGCCGTGGGAGCATTGAACAGGTCCAGCTGGTCGGCTTCAGAGAGCAGGCTGACGCCCACCCCCAGCAATCGCACCTTGGCAGCAGGATTCTCCCCCTGCCAAGTAGCAAGCAACTCACTGGCCAACCGCGTGAGGGTGCGAGTGTCGTTCGTGGTCGGGCTGACACGCCGCTGGCGGGTGAAGGTAGTGAAATCCTGCCGGCGAATTTTCACCGTAACGCAGCCGGCGACGAGCGACTTCGATCGCAGGCGGCTGCAGGTCAGGTCGGCCAGGCGGGTGAGTTCGGATTGCAGCCGGCGAGGATCGGCGGTGTCCACGCTGAAGGTGTCTTCGGCGCTGATCGATTTTTCTTCCAGGTCCGCCAGCACGGGGCGGTCGTCGATGCCGGCGGCGCGCTCCCGGATGCGCTGGGTGTATTTGCCGAACAGGGGCCAAAGCACTGCGTCGGATGCCGTGCGCAGCTCGGCGAAGGTATGGATGCCCGCCATCTCGACCTTTTCGCCTGTCTTGCGGCCAAGGCCCGGCAGGCGGCGAACCGACAGCGGGTCGAGAATCTCGCGCGCGGTGTCGGGGGTGACCACGGTGAGTCCGTCGGGCTTCCTGAGGTCGGAGGCGATCTTCGCGATCAGCTTGTTAGGGGCCACGCCGACAGAGGCGGTCACGCGGGTCATGGACTGGATGCGGGACTTGATGGCTTTCGCGATGGCGACGCCGTCGCCTTTCAGGGCCGAGCTCGCGGTGACATCGAGGAAGGCTTCGTCGAGCGACAGGCCTTCTACGGCGGGCGTGAACTCGTTGAAGATCTCGAATATCTGGCTCGAGACGTCTTTGTAGGTTTGCATGCGAGGCGTCACGCAGACCGCGTGGGGGCACAGGCGTAGCGCGGTGCCCATGGGCATGGCGGAGTGCACACCGAACTTGCGCACTTCGTAGCTCGCGGCCGCCACTACGCCGCGGCCGCTGGTGCCGCCTACGATGACGGGTTTGCCCTTCAGGCTGGGGTCGTCGCGCTGTTCTATGGATGCGTAGAAGGCATCCATGTCTACGTGGAGGATTGCGCGAAGGGGGAGCGTCGCCATGGCGCTGCGATTATCGCAGGCGTGGGGCGGTTCAGCCGAATGGCGTTAGAGCAGGCGGCGGCGACTCGCTCGATCAGGAGGGATTCGGGACCGGCCGCTGGACCGGTCCGTCGGAACCTCGGGAAAACGCATCCTGCGTTTTCACGTCCCTCACCCCTCCTGATCGAGCGAATCGCCGCCCTTTTAGGCTGACGCGTCGGTTACTTCACCGTGATGGTGATTTTCTTCGACTCGACGGGCGGGTTGTGGGGGGTGTGGTTCATGTCGCCGAGCACGAGCTGCAGGGTGTGTTTGCCTGGGGGCAGCTCGATCGAGGTTTCGGTCTGGCCTTTGCCGAAGTGCTTCACCTGGTCCGAGGTGGGCAGGGGGGCGTTGAGGTCCGTGGGGACGTCTGTGTCGATCAGCAGGTGGTGGTGGCCCGAGTTCTCGAACTTCACGCCGGCGGGGGCGATGCCCATGCCCTTGAGGCCGAAGCGCACGACGACGGGGCTCTTCACCGCCTCACCGTTCTTGGGGCTGATGATGTAGACCTCGGCGCCGGCCGGCGACGGGGTGCGCTCCTGCGCGAAAGCGGCTGTCGTGGATACGGCAAGGATGATGGCGGCGACGGCTAATGCGCGCATGAGGTGCTCTCCGGTGCTTTTATGGGAGCGGCCTCTCTTGGCCGCGCGGTAGCTTAGCCAGCCCGGCGGGCGCAGACAAATGACGTGTCCGTAACCGTCACAGCGTGAGCATCGTCACCACGCTGGTGAGCACCACCATCAGCAGGCCGCAAACCAGGTAGGCCACCGCGAGCACGGAAAACTTCGCGCGTGTCACCCAGCGGCCCTGGCCGTACACCCGCAACATCGCCCGATAGGTATACCAGGGCACGGTTAAAACCAGCGCCGTCGTCAGGATGCCGAAGACCCACGCGTTGCTGAACACGCTAATGGCCAGCAGGTAGAGCGTGAACAAGAGAAACGTAAACGCGTGGTTGTGCACGAAGAACAGAAGGTGCTCGACGTAATAGCGCCGCCAGTACATGGCGCTCATCACGAGCCCAAGCAACGGAAGCAGCACGAAAAGGGCGCGAGGGATGTTGTGATACATCGCCTGCGACGCCGCGCGGCCGTTGTCTATCGCGATGTTGCGGCAACCCTGCTTGAGACGCGGCGCGATCGCATTGGCCCAGGGGCCGCTGTAGTTACTGTCTTTGCAGATGCGATCGGCCCGCTGCGTCGGCGTCTCCTTCGCGTCTTTCGGTACTGCGGTGACGATGTTGACGTTGCCGATCTTCGCGCCGTCGACTTGTTTCTCGAGGTCCAGGACCGTGTCGTTGTGACCGCTGCTGGCCGCGAACAGGAAAAATACAACGCTCAACACCAGATACAACCGGAAGGGCGGCAGGAACCGTGCGCGCCGTCCCTCGAGAAACTCTCTTGTCAGGAAGCCTGGCTTCGTGAGCAGCGGCCATATGGTGTGCCAGACACGCGAGTCCGCATGAGTGATGCTTTCCGTTGCTTCGTGCAGGAACTCGCCAAGCGAATGAATGTGTGGCTCGTGCCGTTGGCCGCAGACTGAGCAAAAAGGGCCGCTGAGTGGCGCCTGGCAATTCGCGCAGCGAACCGTGGGCAGCACAATTTCGTGGGTGGCGTCGGCGTCCGGGGCCTCCACCGCTACCACGGGTGTCACCGCTTCCACCGCGCCAGCGTTCGAAACCTCACTCCCCGTCACGATGCGCTCGACTCCTCAGGCCACGTGAAAACCCGAAACGGCGGCTGGCGTTTGCGGAATGGGCTGCACCTGCGCGCCGAGCTCGTCCGGTGCGAAGTCGTCGACGTTGATGATGTCCATGACCTTGCGATCGTAGTCGCGCAACGAGGCCGCTTCGGTTTCCGAGATGATACCGGCTGCGAGTGCCTGCTGAATCTGCCCCGGCAGATCGAGCGCGGTAACCTTGCCGGTCTTCACACCCTCGACACGAATGCGCTTTTCGATGGGTTCCGCGGTTTGCGAGAGCACGAGCGCTTCCTGCAACAGGCCGAGCGCGTTCGTAGGCTCCAGAGTCTTGTAGATGAAGCCCCCCAGGCGCTCGCGCGCTTCCGTGGGACTCGAGACGAGCTCCGCAAGCGCGCGCCCGAGCCGGTCGCTCGGGGCCGAATAAACGAGCCCGCGCGGCATGATCAGAAAACGCATCGCTGCGGCGAGAAACCGATTCGGAAAGTTGCGCAGGAAGGTGTGCAGTTGTTCCTGCGCTTGATAGAGCAGGTTGCGGCAGGCCCATTCGACGATGGGCAGATCCGCAGCGTGACGGCCCTGATTCTCGTGATGCTTCAGCACCATCGACGCAAGGTACATGCACGAAAGCACATCGCCGAGGCGCGCGGACAGGTTCTCTTTCTTCTTGAGATAGCCGCCCAGCGTCAGCATGGCGACATCGACCGCAAACGCGAACGACGCGCTGAACCGCACGATGTGCTGGTAATAGCGCCTGGTGGGGCCGGTGACTGGCACGCGTGTGAAGCGCGCATGTGTGAGCGCCATGATGAACGAGCGTACGGCGTTCGAGAGGGTGAAGCCGATGTGGCCGAATAGCGCGCGGTCGAATTCGTCCACACCCTTCGCGCGGTCCGGGTCGCGCGCGGCCGTCATCTCCCGCAGCACGAACGGATGGCAGCGCACTGCGCCCTGCCCGAAGATGATGAGACTGCGCGTGAGAATGTTCGCGCCTTCCACGGTGATGGCAATGGGAATGGACTGATAGCCGCGCCCCAGGTAATTGCGTGGCCCGAGGCAGATTCCCTTGCCGCCGTGAACGTCCATGGCATCGTTCGCGACGATGCGCGCCATCTCAGTGACGTGGTACTTCAGCATGGCCGACGGCACGGACGGCTTCTCGCCGCCATCGATGGCACCGGCCGTCACCGAGCGCGCGGCATCCATCGTGTAAGTGAGCCCCGCCATGCGCGCGATGATGGTTTCGACGCCTTCGAAGCGGCCGACGGGCATGTTGAACTGGCGGCGGATGCGGCCATACGCACCCGTCGCCCAGATGGACGCCTTCGCGCCGCCCGTGGCATTCGAAGGCAGTGAAATGCAGCGGCCGACGGAGAGCTGCTCCACGAGCATGCGCCAGCCCTGGCCGATCATCTTCTGGCCGCCGATGATGAAGTCGAGTGGCACGAACACATCGCGCCCCTGGATCGGGCCGTTCTGGAACGGAATGTTCACCGGGAAATGTCGCCGGCCGATGGTGACGCCGGGTGTGTTGCGCGGGATGAGCGCGCAGGTGATGCCGGCGTCTGTCTTGTCGCTGAGCAGTTTGTCGGGGTCGAACAGCCGGAAGGCGAGACCCACCACCGTGGCCACGGGGGCCAGCGTGATGTAGCGCTTCGAGAAGTTGAGCCGCAGCCCGACGATCTCCTTGCCCTGCCACTGCCCTTTGCACACCACGCCTGTGTCTGGGAGTGAAGCCGCATCGGAGCCGGCGCGCGGGCCCGTGAGCGCGAAGCACGGCACTTCCTCGCCGCGCGCCAGGCGCGGCAGGTAATAGCTCTTCTGCTCGTCGGTGCCGTAGTGATTCAGCAGTTCCGCCGGGCCCAGGGAGTTAGGGACCGCAACGGTGGACGACGCCGTGACACTGCGACTCGCAATCTTCACCAGCACGCACGAATGCGCATACGCCGAGAACTCCAGCCCGCCGTACTGCTTCGGGATGATCATCGCGAAGAAGCCCTTCGACTTCAGGAAATCCCACACGACCGGCGGCAGGTCCGCGCGCTTGTGAGTGATGTCCCAGTCATCGAGCATCTTGCAGAGCTCATCGCACGGGCCGTCGATAAACGCCTGCTCTTCGTCGGAGAGCTGCGGCGGTTTAGCCGATAGCAACTTGCTCCACTTGGGCGCGCCGGTGAACAGCTCGCCGTCCCACCATACGGTGCCGGCTTCCAGGGCTTCGCGTTCCGTCTGAGACATGGCGGGCAGCAGCTTCAGGTATGCCTTCATGAAACGGCGCGTGATCACCGCTTTGCGCAGCGGCCTCACATTGAGCAGCCAGAGGAAGGTGAGGATCAGCCACAGGAAGCCTTTCCAGATTCCCGCCGGAGCGCTGGCCTCGCCAAACAGAGTGTATGCGGCCAGCAGCACCGTGAAAGTTGCGGTGAACGTGAGCAGCGAGAGTCGCTTGTACGCCAGGTACAAAATGGCAGCGACGAACAGCAGCGCGATGACGCCGCCCACCTTCGTGACGGCATACGCCACTGCGGCTATGAGAAGAAGGGAAAGTACGGCGCCGACCATGACAACTCCTCTGCGGAGATTCGGCAAAGCCGCTCAGGTGGACCCCGAGCGGCATGCTGAAGTGACTATAGACGCGCCGGTTAGCCCGCGCACGAGGGCGTGCGCGGGCTGTGACGCGCAAGATGCTAAGGGCCAATCACCGGCGAGCCAGCCTCAGACTGCTGAACAGGCGGCAAAAGCCGCGCCTCTTGCCGCCTGGATCCGAAGCGCTGTCCGCAAAAGGGCCGAAGGCCACTTTTGCCAAGCAAAGAAGGCCACTTTTGCCAAGCAAAGAAGGCCACTTTTGCCAAATCAACTAGTGTCCTGTCCCGCAGGTTTCTTGCATTTGTTTCATCCGCAAATGCTCG
>JBDTUL010000282.1:0-7994 GCA_040007735.1 Gammaproteobacteria bacterium
TGGTGCGCGCTTCCAGCAACGCATTGCCCTGGCCCAGGCGCCGGCCCAACATGAACGTGCCCGTGCCGCCGGGCAGGTGACACACCCCACACTTCGAGCGAAACAGCGCCTTGCCATCGGGCGCGCGCGGGGGCGGGGGCACGGCCGTCGCCCCCTCCTCGCTCCAGGCCTGCGCACCGGACAAGACGCTCGTCACGGCCAGCAACGTCACCGCAAAAAGAACTCTCACGCGCGCCCCTTCCGATAGGCTTTTGGCCAGATGCCGGACTTCCCGGGTGCGAGAATGCCATTCGGGTCGAGCGCGTCCTTCACCTTTTCGTTGAGCCTCAGCATCGCGTGCTGGTTGAAGTCGAAGGACCTGGCAACCTCGTCCATGTACGAGAGGTGCGTGCGGTATTCGCAGAATCCGGCCTGAGCAGAATCTTTCACCAGCGCACTGAACAGCTGGCGCGTACGGCCGGTCATTGCCACTGCGACCAGGCCCCCTTGTCTCAGAATGCCCGCCCCGGTGGAGCGCAAGCTCCGACGGATCATAAAGGGCGCGGGGGTGGCCGCCCAGCGAAGACCGCGCAGACGGCCACTCGCAAGATCTGCGACATCTTCGAGCATCCGACTTATCGGCCGCCCTTTCACGGGGCGCCAGGCGCCTCGCCTTCACGTCCCGCTGCGTCTTTCCCAAGCCCGTAGCATATGCTTGTCCACGTACACGACGGCCTCCACCCAGCACCCGCACGCCCGTATGAACGCCAATGCCAAGCCCCTTACCCAGAACGCGGATATCCGGTATCTCGGCAAACTGCTCGGGGACGTGATCCGTGCCTACGGAGGCGATCAGCTGTTCGACCGCATCGAATACATTCGCGCAAGTTCGGTCGACAGGCATCGCGGCATCGCCGACGCCAGTGCGAGGGATCGCGGGCTCGACGCGCTGACCCTGGACGACACACCCGCGTTCGTTCGCGCATTCATGCTGTTCTCGATGCTCGCAAACCTGGCGGAGGATCGCCAGGGCGGGCTCAACGAGAGCGGCGAAGACGTGGCGGCAGCGCTGCAACGCCTGAGCGCGCAAGGGATCGGTGCGGATCGGGTGAACGCGCTGCTCGACCAGGCCCTCATCGTTCCGGTGCTCACCGCCCATCCGACCGAAGTCATGCGCAAGAGCATGATCGATCATCGCAATCGAATCGCGGAGCTGATGCGGCACCGTGACCTCGGACGCACCGAAACCCCGGATGGCGACCTCATCCAGCAGGCGATACTGAGGCAGATCGCGCTGTTGTGGCAGACGCGGCCGCTGCGCCGCGCACGTCTCTACGTTGCGGATGAAGTGGAGATTGCGCTCACCTATCTTCGGGATGTGTTCCTGCCGGTGCTGCCGCGGCTATACGCACGCTGGGAACGCGCTCTTCACCATCGCCCCCGCAGCTTCCTGCGCCTGGGAAGCTGGATCGGTGGCGACCGCGATGGAAACCCCTTTGTCACGGCCGAGTCCCTGCAGTTGGCCTTGCGCCGCGCCTCGCAGGCCGCGCTCGACAACTACCTGGACCAGCTGCACGCGCTCGGCGCCGAGCTTTCCATCTCTACGGAGCTTTCCACGTCAACCGATGAAGTGGGCAAGCTGGCCGAAGCGAGCGGCGATGATAAACCTGCGCGAAGCGACGAGCCGTATCGCCGCGCCATCACTGGCATCTACGCAAGACTGGCCGCCACTTACGAGGCACTGATCGGGCACGCGCCCTCGCGGCGCGCAAGCGTTTCCGCCACGCCCTATCCGAGCCCCGAAGAGTTGCGTGCGGATCTGGTCAGCATTGCCCATGGGTTGAGCCAGAGCGGTGCGGGCCTGCTCGGTACAGGTGGCGCATTGGGTCGCTTGATTCGCGCGGTGGAGAGTTGCGGCTTTCACCTTGCGACACTCGATCTCAGACAGAACTCCGACGTGCATGCGCGCGTTGTCGCCGACCTGCTGAAGGTGGCCAGCGTCGAGGCAGACTATCTGCAGCTCGATGAAGCGGCGCGCGTGGCGCTTTTAAGAGGTGAGCTTGCGAGCGAGCGCCTGCTCGCAAGTCCGTTCGCAATTTATGCAGACGAGACGCGATCCGAGCTCGCCATCGTGCGGGCTGCCGCGCACGCCCATGAGCAATACGGGCGCGCGTGCATCACCACGTACATCATCTCCAAGTGCGAGAGCGTTTCAGACCTGCTGGAAGTCACGCTGCTGCTGAAGGAGGCGGGGCTCTACAGACCGAGCGATCCGGCGTCCGCGGCCATCATGGTGGTGCCGCTCTTTGAAACCATCGGCGATCTGCAGAAGGCGCCGCACGTCATGCGCGCCTGGCTCGACCTTCCCGAAGTGCGGCAGGCCGCCCACCGCCGCGGCTACCAGGAAGTGATGGTCGGCTATTCGGATTCGAACAAAGACGGCGGATATCTGACCTCAGTGTGGAGCCTGCATCGCTCGACGCGGGCCCTCGCGCAAACCTTTGCCGAGAGCGACACGTCGATGCAGATCTTTCACGGACGCGGCGGCGCCGTCGGGCGAGGTGGCGGCTCCTCCTTCGCGGCCATCCGCGCGCAGCCCACCGGCACCGTTCAAGGCCGCATTCGCATCACCGAGCAAGGCGAAGTCATTGCCGCGAAGTACGGCACGCGCGAGAGTGCCGCGGCCAATCTCGAAGCCATCACCTCGGCAACCCTGCTTGCCTCACTCGAGCCCGCCGTCGCCTCAGATCAGGAAGCCGCGCGCTTCGCCGAGGCGATGGATGCTCTGTCGGACCAGGCGTTCAAGTCGTATCGCGGGCTGGTGTACGAAACGGAAGGGTTCAAGACGTTCTTCAGGCAGATGACGCCGCTCCCTGAGATCTCCGAGCTCAAGATCGGGTCGCGCCCGGCCTCGCGAACGAAGTCGGATCGCATCGAAGATCTGCGCGCGATTCCGTGGGTGTTCAGCTGGGCGCAGGCGCGCGTGATGCTGCCCGGCTGGTTCGGTGTGGGTGAAGCGCTGAAGGCGCACCCCGACCAGGGCCTGCTGCGCGAAATGGCGCTCACCTGGCCGTTCTTCCGCGCAACGCTCGACAACCTGGAAATGGTGCTGGCCAAATCCGACATGGAGATCGCCGCTCGCTATGCCGCGCTGGTGCAGGACCGGGCGCTGGCGGACACGATCTTCAATCGCATTCGCTCGAGCTGGACGTCGACGCACGACTGCCTGCTCAGCATCACCGGCCAATCGCGGCTGCTGGAGAAGAGCCCTGCCCTGGATGCCTCGATTCGCTTGCGCCTGCCCTACATCGAGCCGCTGAACCTTCTGCAGGTCGAACTGTTGAAGCGGCACCGCGCCGGCGAGAAAGACACGCGCGTGCGCGAAGGCATCCAGCTATCGATCAACGCTGTCGCCACCGCGTTGCGCAATAGCGGCTAGTCTGTCCGAGTAAAAGGCATCGTAGCGAGGGCGACCCTCACGGGGCAGCTTGACGCGATCGTTTCGCGCGCGTAGCCGGGGCGGTCAGTGGTCTTCGCGCCGGTCGGGGCGCTTCGGGGACCGGCGGTTCAGGTAGCGCCGCTCTTCCTCGCGCAGCTCGATCCCCAAAGCACTGTCGACAGCCGCATAGCACCAGCTCAGCCCGGTCTGGAATGCAGCGCGAGCCCATCGCCGAAGCTTGGACGCGGCTCCGATGACCCCGCTTTTGTCCGCGCGAGGCGTCGGCACCTGCGGGACCTGACCGAGACTTTGGAAGGACATGCCGGAGCCCGCAAGTTACATCGTTACACCTGAGACCGCGCGAGCCCCCGAAATCAACCGCAGCATTCGATTGATTCCTGCGAAAGCACCGTCTACCTTAAAGGAACCGCCAACGAGGCTGCTAATTCTTGAAAGTCGTCATTCTGGGAGCGAATGGATTCATCGGCAGCGCGCTGACCGCCGCCATCTTGCGCACACGGGCCTGGGAGGTGTACGGCATCGACCTCTCCGACCACAAGCTTCGCGACCTGCCGGACAGCCCGCGCTTCCACTTCGTCGAAGGCGACATTTCCATCAACCGCGAATGGGTGGAATACCACGTCAAGAAATGCGATGTGGTGCTGCCGCTGGTGGCCATCGCAAACCCGGCCCAGTACGTCACCGACCCGCTGCGCGTGTTCGAGCTCGACTTCGAAGCGAACCTCGCCATCGTGCGGCTGTGCGTTAAATACAAGAAGCGGCTGGTGTTCCCCTCCACCTCCGAGGTGTACGGCATGTCCCCGGACGCCGTGCTGGACGAGGACCATAGCCCCCTCACCTACGGCCCCATTCACAAGCAGCGCTGGATCTACGCCTCGTCCAAGCAGTTGCTCGATCGCGTGATCTACGCCTACGGCGTGCACTCCGGGCTCGACTACACGCTGATGCGGCCGTTCAACTTCATCGGCCCGAACCTCGACAACATCGAAGAGCCGAAGGAAGGCAGCTCGCGGGTGTTCACGCAGTTCCTGTCGAACATCCTGCACGGCCTGCCCATCAAGCTGGTGGATGGCGGCGCCCAGACTCGCTCGTTCACCTTCATCGACGATGCGGTCGACTGCATCCTGAGGATTATCGAGAACCAGGACCACTGCGCCAGCCGCAGGATTTTCAACATCGGCCACCCCGGAAACTGCGTCTCCGTGGCGGACCTGGCCCAGCGCATCGTGCGCATCGCCGGCGAATTCCCGGACCTGGCCGAGCGGGCACGGGCCACGACCATCGTTCCGGTCTCCGCGGCCAAGTACTACGGCGAGGGTTACCAGGATATCCAGGTGCGCGTGCCTTCCATCGAAGCGGCACGGGCTCACCTGGGCTGGGCCCCCACCACCGACCTCGACTCGGCCATCCGCCAGACCATTGCGTACTATGTGGATCAGGGCACCGGTATCATGCGGGCGCTCCCGCAGACGGCGGTTGCGGGAAGTTGAGCGGCCGATCCGCTGCCCCACGAGGCCTATGAGCGACCAGTTGCCCTTCACCCGGCCGTCCATCGACGAGCAGGAGATCGCCGCCATTGCGCAGGTGTTGCGCTCCGGCTGGGTCACGAGCGGACCGCAGGTTCTTGAATTCGAGGCTGCCCTGTCGCGCTATCTCGGCGGCCGGCCGGTTCGCGCGCTGAACCACGCGACGGCGGCAATGGAGCTCGCCCTGCGCGTCTGCGGCATCGGGCCCGGCGACGAAGTCATCGTACCGGCCATGAGCTTCGTTGCGAGTGCGAACGTCGTCGTGCGCGTGGGCGCACGGCCAGTGTTCGTGGACGTAGGGCTCGACACCCGCAACATCGACCTGGAGGAGGCCGAAGCCGCCATCACGCCCCGAACACGCGCCATCCTGCCGGTGCACTTCGCGGGGCTCCCGGTCGACATGGACAGGCTCTATGCGATCGCCAAACGTCATGGGCTGCGAGTCATCGAAGATGCGGCGCATGCCATCGGCGCCACCTGGCGCGGACGTCCCATCGGAAGTTTTGGCGACCTCGTCTGCCTCAGTTTTCACGTCAACAAGAACATGACCACGATCGAAGGCGGCGCCATCAGCGGCGGGTCTGCTGCGGAGGTCGACGCGATCGAGCGCCTGCGCTTTCATGGGCTGAAGAAACTGGCGGCGGATCAGTTCGAAGTGCTGGAGGCGAGCGGCAAATCCAACCTCGCGGACGTGAACGCGAGCCTCGGCATCTCGCAGCTCGCGCGCCTGCCGCAGTTCAACGAGAAGCGTCGCGCGTTGGCCGAGCGCTATTTCGAGCATTGGGCCGCGAGCGCCCCGGTGCGGCTGCCCGCGCGCGGCGATGGCGGGCACTGCTGGCACCTCTTTGCGCCGCTGTTGCCCGTCGACAGTGGGCGGGTTTCGCGAGCTGCCTTCATCAAGCAGATGGCATCCCGCGGTATCGCGGTTGGGCTGCACTACCCCGCCATTCACTTGTTTGCGGCCTACCGCGCCCTGGGCTATCGGGACGGTCAGTTTGTCAACGCCGAACGCATTGGACGGGAGACGGTGACGCTGCCGCTGTTTCCCGCCATGTCGACCAGTGATGTCGACCGTGTGGTCGAGGCGACCAACGAGTCCATCGAGGCGGCACGCGAATGACGCCTGTGCTGTCTGTCATCGTTCCCGTATTCAACGAGCAGCAAGGGCTGCAGGCGTTGTTCGACCGTCTCTACCCGGCGCTCGATGGCCTGGGATCGAGCTACGAGATCATCTTCATCGATGATGGCAGCCACGACCGCTCCGTTGAACTGCTGCGAGACCAGTTCAACAAGAGGCCCGACCGCACACGTGTCATCGTGTTCGCCAACAACGCGGGCCAGCACAACGCCATACTCGCTGGCTTCGAGTACGCGCGCGGCCGTTACGTTGTGACGCTCGATGCGGATCTGCAGAATCCGCCCGAGGAGATTCCGAAGCTCTTCGCAGCGCTGGAGAGCGGCGCGGACTACGTCGGCACGATCCGAAAACGCAGGCAAGACAGCCTGTGGCGGCGTTGGGCCTCCCGAGCGCTGAACCGTTTGCGTGAGAGCACCACGAACATCCGCATCACGGATCAGGGATGCATGCTGCGCGGTTACGCCCGATCGGTGGTCGATGCCGTGAACCGATCGCGCGAGGTGAACGCGTTCATACCCGCACTCGCTTATATCTACGCACGCCGGCCCGTCGAGATTGAAGTGGCCCATGAGGCCCGGCACGTGGGTGAATCGAAGTACTCGCTCTACAGCCTCATCCGGCTGAACTTCGATCTCATGACCGGGTTCTCGCTGTTGCCGCTGCAGTTCTTCACGGTGACGGGCATCCTCATCTCGATTCTGTCGCCGCTGTTCGTGGCATTCCTGGCCGTGCGCCGCATCCTGTTCGGGCCCGAGGCCGAGGGCCTGTTCACGCTGTTCGGCATCCTGTTCTTCCTAGTGGGCATCCTGCTGCTCGGCCTCGGCGTGGTCGGCGAATACATCGGCCGCATCTTCGAGCAGGTTCGGCAGCGCCCCCGATACGTCGTGGCCGCTATCGTTCAGGAAGCTTCCGCCGAAGCGCGTGAACCCGGACAAGAAGCTCAAGGGGCCAACCGGGTTTCTTCGTCCGTCTCCCCCGCACGGCAGGCATCAACCCTGTGACGACGCGGGCCGTGGTATTCGCATATCACGACGTGGGCGATAGGTGTTTGAGAGCTCTCGCAGCCCACCGATGGGATATCCCACTCGTCGTCACACATGCGCCCGACCCAGCCGAAAAGCCATGGTTTGCAAGTGTTGCGGAGACGGCGGCAGCGCTCGGCGTTCCGACGCTGATGCCCGACAAGCAGGAAACCCTCGAACGCGTGCTGGCCCAGTTGAAGCCGGACTTCCTGTTCTCCTTCTATTATCGAAACTTGCTGGGCGAGTCGATTCTGCGCCATGCCGGCAGGGCAGCGTTCAACATGCATGGCTCACTATTACCGCGCTACCGCGGCCGCGCGCCCGTGAATTGGGCGATTGCGAACGGGGAAACGGTGACGGGAGCTACTCTCCATCACATGGTGGCGCGCGCGGATGCCGGGGATATCGTCGATCAGCAGTCGGTGCCCATTCTCGACGACGACGATGCGCGCGCGGTCATGGCGAAAGTGACGGACGCTGCTGAAATCGTTCTCACGCGGAACCTAGAAGGTCTGGCGGCGGGCACTGCGCCCCGCCGGCCTCAGGATATGACGGCGGGCGAGTACTGCGGACGCCGCACGCCCGAGGATGGCCGCATCGACTGGGCGTTGCCCGCCAAGCGAATACACGATCTGGTGCGCGCCGTGGCGCCACCGTACCCCGGCGCGTTCGGGGAGGTGGGCGGAACGCGCTGGTGGATATACAAGACGCGACGACTGGGTCGCGTGGCCGAGCCGGGAGGCAGGCCGCAGCTTTGCGTCAGAGATGCCGCCTGCACCGTTGTCTGTCAGGACGGCGAAGGCCTGCAGATTCTTTCGGCTGCGACCGCAGAGGGCCCCGTCGATCTCCGCTGCGATCTATTCTCTTTT
>JBDTUL010000283.1:0-7983 GCA_040007735.1 Gammaproteobacteria bacterium
TCTTCAACCGACACGACTTGCTCGACGCCGCCTTGTCGATCGATCTCGAGTCGCCCGAGGCAAGGCAGGAGATAGGCAATCTCACCGTGCACGACATGGCTGCGGTTGAGCTTGGTGGCAATCTGTACGCTGAGGCGCAACTTGCGCCAGGCGCGCTCCATGAGGCCCGTCTCGGGCACCGCGCGAATGAAATTGCCGCCCAGACTCACGAACGCGTTGACCTGACCCTCGATGATTCCCCTGCACGCCTCCACCGTGTTGAGCCCGTATTGTCCAGAAATCGAGACGCAGCCCTCTCAGGCAGCGTGGCGATGATAGTAGCTGAGCGTTCCGTCGAGTCGCTGACGCCGTTGAATAGCGCGATGAATGCGCGCAGGTCGGCGAGCACGCGAGTGATACTCAGCTCCGGTGGCACCACGCCTTTTGGACCCGCGTAGCTTTGAATTGGCGCACCGAAGGTTATCTTCAGAGGCGTCGTGAAGGTTTCATGTACCGCGTATGTTTCGCGAACGCGACGTGTGTCGGCCCACCTTGACCACAGCCCCGCCAGCGCCACGACTACGAACAGGCCGCACCCGATGAGCACTCGGGAAAGACGGCTGCGCCCGAAAACGCCCGCAGCGAGCAGCGCGACGCCGACGAGGATGGCGGTAGGGACCAGTAGGTAGCCGATCGCGCCGCTGACCGGAACATATTCGAACAGGAACAGGGCGAGGGCAATAACGGCGGCGACGAGTGTGGGCTTCAGCACCTTACTTCGCGGCATGGTACAGATTGCTGGTGATGACAGGGTCGCGGTGCGTATCAAAAGTCCCCCGTTTTCGACCCATCACGGCGAGCGTGTGAAACACTTCACATGGGACATTTGACCGCACTGGTACGGTCGTGCGCCCCAGACTTCTCAGCTCACGGCTACACATGCAACTCGCGGCATCACATCCACGCGTTTATATAGGTCTCGCGCTGCTCGCGTTCGCGCTGGCCGGATGCTCGACGATGAGCAAAAACGAATGCCTCACCGTTGATTGGCGGACGGTCGGTTACGAAGACGGCGTCGCAGGGTACCCGGGCGATCGCATCGCCCAGCATCGCAAGGCCTGCGCGAAGTATGGCGTGAGCACCGACCTGACGCTGTATCAGGCGGGCCGCGAGCAAGGCCTGCGTGAGTATTGCCAACCCGCAAACGGCTATCGTGTGGGTACGCGCGGCGGTAGTTACGGCGGCCTCTGCCCAGTCGACCTGGAGCCGGGCTTCGTCGCCGCGTTCGAAGACGGCCATCAGCTCTACACGCTCGAAGCTCGCGTTTCGAATGCCGAATCAGGGCTCAATTCAAAACGCCATGAGCTGGACCGCCTCCAGCACGACATCGCATCGAGCAGCGCTACGGCCATCAGCAGCGATACGGCCAAAGAGGATCGCGCGGACGCCGTCATCGACACTGCGAAAATGGCGGAGCGGGCAGGCCGTCTCAAAGCAGAGATCCGCCAGCTCGAAAGCGACAGGGCAAACTACCAGCGCGATCTCGACGACTACCGCGCTGGTCGACCGCCGGCACCCTGAGTTTCCGCCGGGCGGGCGCCTCAACCATCCTGGCGCGTGAGTGCCGTGGCAAGCTCCCCGTACTTCACTGGCTTCACGAGGTGCCCATCGAACCCGGCTGCCCGGGTTTTCTGTTTGTCCTCGGCCTGGCCGTAGCCCGTCAGCGCCAGAAGGCGAAGTTTCTCGAGCCCGGGCAGCGCCCGGAACTCCCGGGCAAGCTCGAAGCCATCCATCTCGGGGAGTCCGAGATCGAGAATCACGACTTCGGGCGCGAATGACACGATCTCTTTGAGCGCTTGTCTTGCCGTGTAGACCGACTGCGCGGTGTGTCCGTCAAAACGAAGCATCATTGCGAGCGAGTCAGCGGAATCTCTGTTGTCATCCACGACCAGGATGCGTTGCCGATGAGGCTCAGCAGGCGTGGCGGCGAACTCCGTTGTATTCACTTCAGCCTGCAGGGGAAGCCGGATCTCAAAGGTTGAGCCGTGGCCGCGGCCCGCGCTTTCAGCGCTCACCGAGCCGCCATGCAGGTGCACGAGTTCCCTGACCAGCGACAACCCAATTCCAAGGCCGCCTTCCGCGCGATCCAGAGTACGCCGATCCTGCACGAACAGATCGAAGATGTGGGGGAGCAGTTCAGGGGAGATACCCGAACCGTTGTCGCGGATTCGTAGTACTGCGTTCGTGCCGTCGCTTCGGCATTCAAGGGAGAGGCTGCCACCCGCATCGGTATATTTGGCCGCATTGGTCAGAACATTCGCTACACATTGCACCAGGCGCGCGGAGTCGCCGTGTACGTGAAGTGATCCGTAGCTCGAGATATTCGAAAATGCATGCCGCTTCTCGCGCAGCAATGGCTCGACAGTCTCGACCGCCTGGGCGACAACGTCGGCGAGTCTGACCGCTGTTCGCTTGAGTTGGATGCGCCCTTGCGTGATTCGCGAGATGTCCAGCAGGTCGTCAACGAGTCTCGTCAGTTGGCTAACCTGGCGTTTCAGGATTCCGACGGCCGCTTGACCATCGGACCCTTTCGGCGAGAGGCGCCCCAGCAGCTCACTCGCATTTCGGATCGGGGCCAGAGGATTTCGCAGCTCGTGCGCCAGCATTGCGAGGAACTCATCCTTTTGACGATCCATCCTGCGCAGCGCCTCACGCTGATCGACAAGCTCCCGGCGGGCTTCGATCTGCGCAGAGATGTCGCGGAAATAGCACACGACTCCGTGGCGTCCGTCGGGCAGTGGTATGCGGTGAATCTCCCACTGGTAGTTTTCAGTAGTCCCGCGATCCTCGCGTTGCTCTGTTAGCTCCTCACTGAAGTAGGAATCGCCAGTCTCGAGCGTGTGCCGGAATCTCAGCACGAGCTCGTCTGCGAATGCCTTTGGCCACAGAATGCGAAGGACTTCGTTGAAATCCCGGCCAATCAGATCCGGGATATCGCCGAACACCGGGCGGGCCTTCGGATTGACCTCCCGAAGGCGGAAGTCGGCATCGACCAGGTAAACGCCCACCGGTGCCGCGGAGAAGAGCGTTTCGAACTGCGCTGTTCGCAGTCGAAAGGCTTCTTCGGCTGATTGTCTCATCTGGCGCAATTGCAGGAGCGATCCCACTCGCACGAGCAGCTCTCGTGCCGAGAACGGTTTGATCAGATAGTCGTCGGCACCCGCGTCCAATCCCTCTATTCGCGCCTCCTCGCCGGCACGAGCTGAGAGCAGAATGATCGGTGTGTTTCGCAGAGACTCATCCGAGCGAATCCTCGCAAGCAAGCCAAAGCCATCGAGCTTGGGCATCATGACATCGCTCAGAATCAGATCGGGACGCACGCGGCGGGCTGTCGCAAGCGCCTCGTTGCCGTCCGCGGCGGCGTGAATGACATAGTGCGGTTCGAGAAGCGACCGTACGTAATCGCGCATGTCTGCATTGTCGTCGGCCAGCAGGATTCGTGCTCCCGCGGTTGTCGCAAAACGCTTGTCGATTACCGAAACCGAGCGGTCCAGCGGGACTGCCCGCGTAGCCTCGCTTTCTGGCGTGTCCGGTAACCAACGCAGGGCTTCCTGCACGAACGCCTGCGCGCCAATCACCGTCGACGGCAACGTGTTCGAAGTCTTGATTTGTTCCTTTGGCAGGTGGCTGTGGCCATACGGAACGTGAAGCCTGAACGTGGTGCCCTGTCCCACTTCGCTTGTTACGTCGATGGATGCGCCGTGAAGTTTGCCCAGTTCCTGCACCAACGCCAATCCGATACCAGACCCCTCCTGGCTGCGCCCCTGACTTCCGGCGACGCGATGGAAACGTTCGAACAATCGCGGAATCTCATCCTTCGGAACTCCAACTCCTGTATCGGCGACTTCGAGTACGACGCCGCTTTCTTTCGCCAGCAGGCGCACTCCAATGGACCCCTGCAACGTGAATTTGAATGCGTTCGACAGGAGGTTGAGAACGATCTTTTCCCACATATCCCGATCGACATAGACCGGCTCCGGGAGTGCGTCGCACTCCACTACGAGATGCAGGCCCGCACGCTCGATGGCGGAGCGGAAGGTACTTGCAAGATCGCGCGTGAGCGCGGGAAGGTCCGCGTCTTCATATGACGCCTTTACGCGTCCTGCTTCGATACGGGAAAAATCCAGGAGCGAGTTGACGAGTTTGAGAAGCCGCAGGGAGTTGCGATGCGCGAGCTGAAGTTGATCGCGCGTGTGTTCCGGCAGACTGGTATCCGCAATCGTATCTTCCAGCGGCCCCAGCATGAGGGTCAGTGGCGTGCGGAACTCATGACTCACGTTTGAGAAGAAAGCGGTTTTTGCCCGGTCGATCTCAGCCAGTGCTTCTGCGCGCCGCCGCTCGTCCTCGCGGGCGCGC
This sequence comes from Gammaproteobacteria bacterium, assembly GCA_040007735.1. Taxonomy (GTDB): domain Bacteria; phylum Pseudomonadota; class Gammaproteobacteria; order Steroidobacterales; family Steroidobacteraceae; genus JADGHX01. The sequence continues at coordinate 4,396 of JBDTUL010000283.1, forward strand.
ACGGTGGCAAGTGCGCTCGAGATCGTAACAACGAGCAGATCGTAGAAACTGCGATACGACTCGTCCATTGGCAGGCGAGGTGATGCGCCCGCTACGATGACCGCTGGAGTGCGCTGCGCACCCGGAACAGGAATGGGCAGGACGAATGCTCGATTTGGGGGTTCTTCGTACGGCCCGGAATACCATCCTTCCAGTGTCGAGCTCAGGTCGCGAACCTCGATCATCTGCGAACTACGCAACGCGTCTGCAAAAGGCCCGGGGGAGGTGGCACCGGCGGCCAGACACGTCGGCGCGCCGCGGGCCGCCATCGCCGCCGCGTCTTTCGTGACGAGCCGAAAGGCTGAAGTCCCGGGGTCGAGCTGATAGAAGAGCACGAACGGCAGATCGAACTCGAATCGCGCGAGCACGCTGAGGACGCGTGCGGCGAGGTCTGCTTCGTCCGAGGCCGCGCCGAGACTCGTACCGAGATCGCGCAATGCCCGTGTGCGGCGTTCCGCCAGCATCGTGGCGGTCGTTTCGGTCACCGGATGGAAGAGACCGCCGATCCCGCCGCTCTCGTCGCGAATCGGTGAGTGAGAGAACGTAAAGAAGGTTTCCTCGAGGTAGCCATTGCGTGTGAGAAACATCCGCTGGTTCTGCAGATACGAGGTTTCGCCGGCTAATGCTCGGGCGAAGGGCTCCCCGATTGCCGGCCAGGCGCTCGCCCACGTGACGCTATAGTTCTCTCCCAGTGCCCGCGGATGAGCCTCCCCGCAAGCGACGCGATATCCGTCGTTGTAGATCTGCGTGTGTTCCGCGCCCCAAACGATGTTGATTGGGAAATTAGATGCTAAACAGAGGCTTACCGTAGTACGCAGGCTCTGCGGCCAGTCCTCTAAAGGGCCCAGCGGGGTGTGCGACCAGTCCTTCTGGCGAATGAGTGCCGCCATCTCGCCGTGCCCGGCCAGGAAGGCAATGTCTTCGCCTTTGTGATGAACCGGGTGAGCCACAGATATCGCTCGAGTCGTAGGGTTCATCCACGATACCCCAACGCCACAACGCGATTTGATCCGACGCAGGCCTAAAAGATTCGCGGCTAAAGTAGCTGTCAGGGGCCGCGCTTGCGGCGGGACAGAGGGCGGGACAGAGGGCGGGACAGAGACGCTGGAATCAGGCCCACACGTCCAGCGAACCTGAGACGGAACTCGACCCGCCCAACGATGGCACCGGAGTGTTCGAGGACGAGGCCGGAACTGCCTCCATCTGTGCTTTCGCGGCAGCCAGTTCAGTGGAAATGGCCTGGATGTGCGCTTTGCCTTCGGGCGTGCCGGCGGACACACACGAAAGCCAGTCCGCCAGCTTTACTTCATCGCGGCTGATTTGCGCCTGGAGGGCAGTGGTGGAGGCACCGCCGGCCGACGACCTGCCCGGCTGTTGAGGTGTAACGCGGTACGCCTGGGTACCGCCGATCGCACATACCATAATGTCTGCAACCTGCCTCGTTTGTCTTGGACGAACGTTCCCGTGTCGAACTGATCATCGTTGCAGGCGAGGCATTCGTTACAGCAAGCGGCCCCCTTGGCGCAGTTTGCCCTGTCCGCTAGGGGCGCCGACGCAACAAGGCGCGATCGTTGTGTACCGACTTGAGTGCGGCGGTCGTCTTGCTCCGGAGCAGAGGCGAACTCTGAGGGGCGGCGATCACGTGGTTGTTCGTGCCTTCGTCCGAGACGGTGTCTCCGGGCTCGATGACTATACAGTTACGTGTCGTCGCAGTCAGCGCGACGTCAGGAGCTGCGCCTTCGACCGCACTCAGATCATTCAGAGCGATAAGCGTCCCGCGGCTCAGGTCAACGAAAACTCCGGCATCCAGCGGAGCACCGTAAATGCGATTACCGAGCACGCTGATGAGGCCTTTGCCATCACCACGACCCGGCCGCGTTTGAGCTTTCGGGTAAGGTCTGCCTCGGCGCTGAATCGCAGCTTGACAACAAAGGACGAGACCTTTGAGCCTCGGACGTCGTTCATGACTTGCCGGACGGCATTCTGAACGGTTGCGCCAGCTTCATGACCCGCCCGGCCTTGGCATACCAACCCTCCGGCGCGTACTCGTCTCCATGCAGATAGCATTGCGCTGTCACTTCGTCGCTACCTTCGGTGAACGTCAGCAGCCAGCTCCTTGGCACGCCGTTTTGTGGAGGACCGTGATACTGGGTCAGGCCCGCGACGTTGATAAACGTCGTACCCCATCGCTGCTCGATATGGGATTTCCCGCCGTATGTGTCGTCAGGGTTCGTATGCGTATGCGCACCAAGCCAGACGGAAACCTTTGAGGGCGCCGCGGCCAGGATATCTTCGAAAGCACCTGAATCCGGCTTGCTGTCTACCCAGTAAAGGTACGACGCACCTTGCGGCGTCCCTTGCGGAAAGTAGCCGTGATACGAGGATTTCCATGCGCCGTTTTCGTCGCGACGCATGCCCTCCCAATCACCCGAGGCGACCGTGGTGCCCTTGAGCATGTAGTGATGCGCGCTGACTATGATCGACGAGCGGTTCTCTTCTACCATCCGTTTCCACCAGCGAAACGTTTCGCCGCTGACGACGCCGCCAGGGTTTCCTCCGAGAGTGCCTCGACCGACCTTCTGTGACGGCTCGTTGATATCGCTCATCATCAGAAAGAGCAGGTTCCCGACCCGAAACGAGTAGTGCTCCCAGGTTCCCTGAATCGGAAACGGCCGCTTCCTCGCATCCACGCCGGAGAAGCTGCTGTGCTCGCCCGTGGGATCGATCCATTTCCGCCACCACCACGCCTGCGGTTCATCAAGGCCGCTGCGGTCGTGATTACCGGATAGATCGTAGACTTGCTCGCGACGATGCCGTCTGAGCACTTTGAACTGCCGGACGATCTCCTCTCCTTCCGCGTCTTTCGGCGTGCCCTGCGCGCCCGACAGATCGCCCAGGTCCAACGCGATATCCCAATCGAAACCGGCTGCGCTCTCTGACTGCCGGAGCGCCGTGGCGAGGCTTTCCCGTCCTTTTATTTTGTCAGTCTCTACGTGCGCATCGGAGAACACCCACACCCGAAATACTCTAGGCGCCACGCTATCGGCGCTCGCGAGACCGAAAGCAAGAAGAGTGATCAATACGAATGAGAGGCGTCGAAGAACTCGCATGACAATCCCCTTGGATGGAACGCTCTTCGCATCACAGCAAGCTGCGCCTTTGAGAAGCCAGGCCGTGCGTCAGTTTGACTTTTCTTTTGCTCTCTTCTGGTCGGCCGCCTCGAAATGGCCGATCTGGTCGGCTCGAGCCTTCTTGAAAGAGGGACGATTGGTTGCGCGAGTTACATAGGCCTCGGTCGCCGGTCGGTCGCCGAAGGAGCGGACGTCTGAAATGCGTAGTACATCCGCCATCAACAGGTCTGCGACGGTGAAGCGGCCGGCGGCGAGCCATTCTTGCTCGCTCAATACTCTTTCCAGCTGGTCGAGGCGCTTGCCCATCCATCCCGTAAGATCATTGTTCGCGTCGCCGGATATCTTCAGAAACCACCACGGTACGGTGACCATCTCAATCGAGTTGAGCGCGGCGATCGTCCATTGCAATGTTTCCGCT
>JBDTUL010000284.1:0-7982 GCA_040007735.1 Gammaproteobacteria bacterium
GGCCGCCGCTCATCGGAAGCCAAGACAAGAGCCGCTCGCCAGAACGGCCGCAAAGGCGGAAGACCGCGCCTCGCCACCCGATCACGCGGCGCGGCGAGCGGTGCCACGAGGCGCCGCTAATCAAAGGTTACGACGACCACCTTAGCGCCCCACAGCCGCCGCCGGCGCCGACTCCGGCTCATCCGGCTCATCCCCCAGTGGCCGAACCTCTCCGGCAGTCGACGCAGCCGAAGCTGCGCCCACCACGCGCCACACCGTGTTGCCAACATCATCCGCAACCAGCAGCGCACCGTGACTATCAATGGTAACGCCAACAGGCCGCCCATAGGCATCGCCATCTTTATTGACGAACCCCGTCAGCACATCTACGGAAGCGCCCGATGGTTTGCCGTCGCTGAACGGCACGAAGATCACCTTGTATCCGCTGAGCGGCTTGCGATTCCACGACCCGTGCTGGCCAACGAACATGCCCTCGCGGAACTGATCGGGCAACCCGTTGCCGCCCGCCGTATACGTGAGCCCGAGAGAGGCCGTATGCGGCCCCAGCGCGTAGTCAGGCGGAATAGCCTTTGAAACCAGGTCCGTCCGCATGGGCTTCACGCGATCGTCAACGTGCTGACCGTAGTAGCTATACGGCCAACCATAGAATGCGCCGTCTTTGACAGACGTCATGTAGTCCGGCACCAGATCGCTTCCCAACTCGTCACGCTCGTTCACTACCGCCCACAGCGTTCCGCCGGTGGCGGGCACCCAAGCCATGCCGTTAGGGTTGCGCAGTCCGGAAGCGAAGATTCGATGCTGGCCGGTCTTCACGTCCACTTCCCAGATGGCCGCACGCCCTTCTTCCTGCTCGATGCCGTTCTCCGCCACGTTGCTGTTCGAGCCCACGGTCACATAGAGATGCGCGCCATCGGGACTGACGATCAGGTTCTTCGTCCAGTGATGATTCAACGTGCCCGCCGGCAAATCGACGAGCTTGGTGCCCGGCGCCGTTATCTCTGTTGCGCCCGGCGTGTAAGGAAACCGCAGCACCGCGTCCGAATCCGCGACATAGAAGTTCGCGCCTGACAGCGCCATGCCGAACGGCGAGTTCAGGCTCTTGATGAACACCGTGCGCGTTTCCGCCACGCCGTCACCATGCGCATCCCTCAACAACGTGATGCGATTCGGGCTCGGCACCGCCGCACCCGCGCGCTTCATCACCGCGCCCATCACCTTCCCCTTGAGCCCCTTGCCGTCATCCGGTTTCGGAGGCGCATTGGTCTCGGCGACCAGCACGTCGCCGTTCGGCATGACGTAGAGCCAACGGGGATGATCCAGCCGAGACGCAAACGCACCCACCGTGAGTCCCGGCGCGGCCACGGGCTTGCTGCCCTCGGGCCACGCCTTTGCGGGAGCGATGTTGAGCGTGGGGATGAACGACTTCGTGGGTTCCGGTAGCACGGGGTTAGGCCCCATACCGGACTCAACCGGCAGCCGGGCCATATCGCCGCACCCAGACAGCGCGGCGGAAAGTGAAGCGACGAACGTTACGGAGAGCGCCATTACGATGGCGCGCGGTTGACTGCTGTGCATAATCCCTACGATAGCGCCCCGCCCCTGACCCCGCCGTCATCCCCGGGCGCATTGCCACGTAAGAATCGTCCGAGACGGCCCCTAAGGCGCTTAGAAACCTGCAGTTGACCGCACTTGCTGCCGCCTCCCCGCCCCTATAGCCTCTGCCGCCCTTTCCGGCCGCTGACACCGCCCGCGCTTTTTCGTCGCCCATGCTCAATTTCAACGACGTTTCCATACGCCGCGGTCCGCGGCTGCTCATCTCCGAGGCCACGTTCGGGCTGTTCCGGGGCGAGAAGGTGGGCATCACCGGCGAGAACGGCAGCGGCAAGTCCAGCCTCATGTCGCTGGTGCGCGGGGAGTTGCAGGCGGACGCCGGCACGTTCGAGATGCCCTCGAACCTCGAAATCGCGCACGTCTCCCAGGAATTGCTCGCCACCGATCAGCAGGCCATCGAATTCGTGCTGGATGGCGACGCGCAGTTGCGCGCAATCGAGCGCGCCATTGCGGACGCGGAAGCGCGCGATGCCGGCGACAAGCTGGGCGAGCTCTACGCCACCTATTCGGCGGCCGGCGGATACGACGCACGCAGCCGCGCGGGCCGCCTGATGCACGGCTTGGGTTTCGCACCCACCGATGAAGCCCGCGCCGTGCGTGAGTTCTCCGGCGGATGGCGCGTTCGGTTGAACGTGGCGCAGGCCTTGATGTGCCGCTCGGATCTATTGCTGCTGGATGAGCCTACGAACCACCTCGACCTCGACGCCATTCTCTGGCTCGAAACGTGGCTCAAGGAGTATCCCGGCACGCTGCTGCTGATCGCGCACGACCGCGAGTTCCTCGATCGCGTAATCGACCGTGTGGTCAACATAGAGCACGGCAAAGCGCGCGCCTATCGCGGCAACTACTCCTCCTTCGAAGACCAGCGCGCCGCCGAGATGGCCGAACAATCCGCCCTGTTCACGCGCCAGCAGCGCGAAATAAAACACATGGAATCGTTCGTCGAACGCTTCCGCGCGCAGGCCACCAAAGCGCGCCAGGCCCAGAGCCGTTTGAAAGCGCTCGAGCGAATGCAGCGCATCGCGCCAGCTCACGTGGATTCACCGTTCGAGTTCTCGTTCGCCACGCCAGACAAACTGCCGCGGCCGCTGATCGCACTCGAGAAGCAAACGGCAGGATATGACGGGCGCACTATTCTCGAAGGCGTGAATCTAACGCTGTCCCCGGGAGACCGGATCGCGCTGCTCGGTCGCAACGGTGCAGGCAAGTCCACGTACATGAAGTTGCTGGCAGGTGAGCTCACCGCAATGTCCGGCACGCGCACGGAGGCGCGCGACCTGCGTATTGGTTACTTCGCCCAGCATCAACTCGAGCAGGTGTCACCGAAAGATTCGCCGCTCACTAACCTGAAGCGCTTCGGCGCCGTGCGCGCGGCGCGCGCAACCGAGCAGGAGTTGCGCGACTATCTCGGCGGGTTCGGCTTTCGCGGCGAGCGCGTGTTCGAACCCATCGGCCCGTTCTCGGGTGGTGAGAAAGCCCGACTCGTGCTGGCGCTCGTGGCCTACCTGCGCCCGAATCTGATGTTGCTCGACGAGCCCACCAATCACCTCGACCTCGAAATGCGCCAGGCGTTGACGGTCGCCTTGCAGGACTACGAGGGCGCGGTGGTGCTGGTCTCACACGATCGACATCTGCTGCGCACCGTGGCCGACCAGTTCTATGTAGTTCACGCGGGCAGAGCAGTGCCGTTCGACGGCGATCTCGAAGACTATGCAAAGTGGCTGTCAGAGACGGACTCAGTCACTGCCAAACCCGCAGACGTGAAGCCAGAGGTTGAATCCGCCGAATCGCGCAAACAGCGCAAACGCGAAGAAGCCGAGCGCCGCAACCGACTCACCCCGCTCAGGAACGCCATCGAGAAATGCGAGCGCGACCTCGAGCGCCTGACCAAAGAACGCGCCGAAATCGAAACCGCCCTGCAGGCGCCCGACCTCTACTCAGAGTCCGCGAAAGACCGCCTGCGCAAACTCATGGAACGCCAGGGCAAACTCGCCCGCGAAGTAGATGAAGTCGAAGCCCAGTGGCTGGACTACTCAGAGCGCCTGGAAACCGAAGCCAGAAACTAAGCATGAACGCCACGACCCCACAGCGAGGACTTGCTCGCATAGGGGTTGGGAGGCACGTGAAAATACAGGATGTATTTTCCCGAGGCTCCGAGGGACCGGTCTTACGGCCGGTGCCTCCCGGCCCCTCTGCGAGCGAGGCCTCGCCGGCACAGACCAAATCGTTCATGCAGCAACGCCGTCCCCCATCTGTGGCAAACTTCCCCAGCCCCAATTTCAAGCCACAAAAGATGGCGAACACTATTTAACGTAAGGCCCCTCTCAGATGTCGTCCACGCTCCCGCAAGCCCATACCTCTTCCATCGGCCCCATCGTCTCCCTGCAAGCCCACATCCTGCAGCAGCAGGCGAGCTTCCCGGAAACCACCGGCACGCTGTCGTGGATCCTGTCGGCCCTCTCGATCTCCGCCAAGATCATCGCGGCGAAAGTGCGACGAGCTCGCCTCGAGAATGTGCTGGGTACAGCAGGCGCCGAAAACATCCAGGGCGAGCAGCAGCAGAAACTCGATGTCATCGCAAACGATGTTCTGCTGGCCACGCTCGGCGGCCGCCAGGGCGTCGCCATTGTGGCCTCTGAGGAAAACGAAGAGCCCGTCATCCTTCGCGAAGACGCGAGCGCAGAGCGCCGCTACTGCGTGCTGTTCGATCCGCTGGATGGCTCGTCAAACCTGGATGTGTGCGGTGGCGTCGGCACCATCTTCAGCATCCTGCGACACGACCGTCGCGTGAAAGATTCGCAAGTCTCGCTGCTTCAACCCGGCGCGCAGCAGGTAGCCGCGGGTTACGTGCTGTATGGCTCCTCAACCGTGTTCATGCTCACGGTCGGCCAGGGCGTGGACATGTTCGTGCTCGACCCCTCCATCGGCGCATTCATGCTGGTCGAGCGCGGCCTGCGCACTCCCACGGCACACAAGAGCTACTCCGTGAACGAAGGCAACCGCCGCACCTTCCCAGGCGGCTATCAGCGCTACCTCGACTGGGCGCAGGAGCAGAGTTACTCGAGCCGCTACGTGGGCTCAATGGTGGCAGACGTCCATCGCATCCTGTTGAAAGGCGGAGTGTTCATGTACCCGCCCACCAAGAAGGCACCGAAGGGCAAACTGCGCCTGATGTATGAAGCCAACCCCATGGCCATGCTGATGGAACAGGCGGGCGGCAAGGCGCTGGCAGCACCCGGGCAGCGCATTCTCGACGTGCAGCCCACCGACATTCACCAGCGCGTCCCGGTTATCATGGGTGGCGCGGGGGAAGTGGATCACGTCGTCGCGCATCTCTAGTGTGCTGTCCCGCAAATTCGCTCATGAGTCAGTGCGCCGAGATGGCTGAATTTGTGAGCATTTACGGGCGAAACAAATGCAAGAAATCTGCGGGACAGCACACTAGGTTTATTGGAGAAAAGTCGCCTGCGGCGCTTTTCTCGGACACTAGCTTCGTTTCCGGCGGCAAAAAGCGTGGTTTTTGCCCGGGGCGCGTAGCCGCCTGCCTCGGCGCGTAGCTACGCCCGGGCCCGACAGGCTGCTAGCTTCTAATCCTTCTCCTGAGTGTTTATGTCCGTTCTCCACGTCACCCACAAGACGACCTATTCGTATCGCCGGCCGGTCGAGTTCGGCGAGCACCGGCTCATGTCGCGGCCGCGGGACAGTCATGACCTGCGGCTGATCGACACCACGCTGGTGATCACGCCTCCCGCGAGCGGCATTCGCTGGATTCACGACGTGTTCGGCAATTCCATCGCCATTGCGAGTTTCTCTCAGCCCGCGCAGCAGCTCGTGTTCGAGACCTCCTTCCGCGCGGAGCACTACCCGGTGATGGCGCGGGCCATCACGCTCGAACCCTACGCATCGAGCTTTCCGTTCAGCTATTCGGCGGAAGATACGGCGGACCTGGGCCGCACGAAGGAACGTCACTACCCCGACCCCGAACACAAGATAGATGCGTGGGCGAAGACCATCCTCGCGCGAGTCCCTGCGGCAGAAACTCTGGATGTGCTCATGGCGATGAACAGCCAGGTCAAAGAGCAGTTCAAATACGAAGCGCGAGACGAGGAAGGCGTGCAGACGCCGCTGCAAACCCTGCAACTGGGAAGCGGCACTTGTCGCGACTTCGCCGTGTGCATGATGGAAGCCTCGCGCAGCCTGGGTCTCGCGGCGCGCTTCGTCTCGGGCTATCTCTACGATGAAAGTTTGATCGGTGCCGCGGGTGGCATGGTAGGCGGTGGCGCCACGCACGCGTGGGCGCAGGTGTTCCTGCCGGGTGCGGGTTGGGTGGAGTACGACCCCACGAATGCGCTGGTCGGCGGCCGGAATCTGATTCGCGTGGCCGTGACGCGGGATGCGTCGCAGGCCGTGCCGCTGCAGGGCAGTTACCGCGGCGAACCTGAGGATTTCGTATCTATCGACGTCGAGGTCGACGTCACCACGGAGTAAGGCCTCTCAGGCCTGGCTCTGAGTCTGGCTCTGAGTCTGGCTCTGAGTCTGGCCCGGACCCCGCTCCTGGCTTTGCTTCGCGGTGACATCGCGCTCGGCCAACGGCTCCACGGTGACAGAGACCGACAGCGAGTGCGCGCCCCCGCCCAGAATCACTCCGCGCAGCGGTGAGACGTCGCCAAAATCCCGGCCCCACGCGATCGCAAGATGATCCGTGCCGACGTGCACGTTGTTGGTGGGATCGAGCTCCAGCCAACCGAACGGAGGGCTGTACACCGATACCCACGCGTGCGAAGCGCCCGCGCCCACCCAATCGAGCTGCGGCTCGGGCGACGGAGTACCCATTTGAGTGATGTGCAGCGGATGACTATCGCCGTGATCGGCGGCCGGCGGCGTCGGCAGAGCCGGCCTCAACCGGATGTAGCCACTCACGTATCGCGCGGCAAGCCCGCGCGCGCGCAAACAAGCGATCATCAGATGCGCGAAGTCTTGGCAAACACCGCGACGAGTTCTCAACACTTCCGCCAGCGGAGTGGCGATATCAGTTTCCCCCGGCGCGTACTTCAACTCGCGATGGAGCTTCTGCATAAGCGCCACGGCACACGCCAACACGGGCTGCCCTCGCGGAAAGCAGTCGGCAGCGTAGTCCGTAAACAGCTGCTTCACGCGAACGTAAGGCGACTCATGCCGGAATCGACAGGCTTCGAGAGCCTCGCGCGCCGGCCATTCACCGTTGTACGAAAGACTGTCCCTGACCTTTTCCCAAGGCAGTGTGTCCGACGGCGAAACCGCAGGTAACGAATGCACCTCGACTTCCATTTCGGTGGTGACATCCAACCGCCGGTGTGGGCTTTCGAACTCGACCCGCGTCACCAGGTTGCCGAACGCATCGGTCTCATCACGTCGCGAGTAGGTGTCCGGCGAAATAGTGATCGAGTGCTCGAGACACTGCTGGTAGCGCGACGGCCGCGGAACCAGATGCAGCAGCTGGTGGGAGTGCACGACGTCACTCCCATAGGTATAGATCGTTTCGTGGCGTACGCGATAGCGCATGGCAGCCCTTACGTAGCCAACGCGCGCGCGTTTGCGCCGGTGTGAGAGAAATGCCGCATCGACAAGCGATCCGACAGCTGGCCGGCTGACGACGCGAGATCCTTCAGCCGAGCGGCGAGTGAGCGCCTCGCTTCGTCTGCGGCCTCTGTGTCGTTCTCCAGCGCGAAGAGATCAGCATCGTCCAGCCACGGCACCGTCACGGAAAGCGTTTCGACCGATTGCCCACCGAGGGAACCCGCGAGGCTCGCGAGATCGCGGCCGATAGCCTCGCAGTGAAACGCCAGCGCGCGAGGGTGCTCTACATCCCGTATGAGCAAATCCAGCGCCGGTCCGAGACGAGGCGCGGCGACGTAGCGCGAGCGATAGATCACAACGCTGTCGCAGGCTTCGAGCAACCACTCGACATGCGCGGTTTGCGCTGGCCGGTCAGACGAGAGGTGCTGTGCAAGCAGCGCAGAAAAGAATTGCAGACGCTCCAGCCGGCGACCGATGCGCATCAGGCGCCAGCCTTCATCGTGCGTCATGTCGTCGAAGGCGAACCCGGCGAGCGCGGAAAGCGAGAGGATCAGGCGATCGAGCGCTTCGCGAGGCTCGCCTCGCGCAATCGCCGCGCGCTGGAGTTGCCGCTGCAGATCCAGAACCACACGCCAGTAACTTCCAGACAACCGGCTGCGTACCTGAGAGGCACACCACGCGAGTCGCTTGACGTCAGCGACGACGCCGGATGGGTTGCGGTCGTCACGCAGGGTCTCTGAAGGATCCGAATCCCGGGAAATAATGTTGAGATCGCGGCAGAACTTCACCGCAGTCCGCCACGCGCCGGCATCCAC
>JBDTUL010000285.1:0-7982 GCA_040007735.1 Gammaproteobacteria bacterium
TGCCGACGGCGTAGAGCTGGATGGCGCGCATGGCGTCATCGTTGCCGGGAATGACGTAGTCCACGCCATCCGGCGAGCAGTTGGTGTCGACCACTGCCACCACCGGGATGCCGAGCTTCTTGGCTTCGTGGATGGCGATGGACTCATGGCCCACGTCCACAATGAAAATGGCGTCCGGGAGCCCGTCCATGTGCTTGATGCCGCCGAGGCTTCTCTCGAGCTTGTCCTGCTCGCGGCGCAGCTGGGTGGCTTCTTTCTTGCCGCGCTTGTCGAGCGCGCCGCTCACCTGCAGCTCGGTAATCTCGGCGAGCCGCTTGATGGACTGCCGGATGGTCTTGAAGTTCGTCAGCATGCCGCCAAGCCAGCGCTGGTTGACCCAGGGCATGCCGCAACGGGTGGCTTCGGACTGCACGGCCTCGCGGGCGGAGCGCTTGGTGCCGACGAACAGCACTTTGCCGCCGTCTGCGATGACGCTTTTAACGAAGTTTGCAGCCTCCACATACATGGGCTGCGTCTTCTCGAGGTTGATGATGTGAATTCGGTTACGTTCACCAAAGATGTAGGGGGCCATCTTCGGGTTCCAGAAACGGGTTTGATGTCCGAAATGGACTCCCGCCTCCAGCATCTGTCTCATGGACACGCTAGGCATTACAGAAAGCTCCTGTTTGGGTTAGGCCTCCGCGCACCCCTGTCAGCCATCCGGATCACGACGTTACCGTCGAATCAGGACACCCAGCTGAGAGGTTAGTGGATACGCGTGTGGGGTTAGTTTGCCAAAAAAGGCCGCGCTTTATACCATGAAGACCCCATTGGAACAACGCCTTACGCGGGCCTCGGAACACCTCATGAAAAGGCCTCGCGAGTAATCGATGCACGTCACCATCAAAACTGCGGAAGATCAGGAAAAGATGCGGGTTGCGGGGCGCCTCGCCGCCGAGGTGCTGGACATGATCGGGCCCCACGTGGTGCCCGGCGTGAGCACCGAGGAGCTGGACCAGCTCTGCCACGACCACATCGTGAACGTTCAGAAGGCCATCCCGGCCAACGTGAACTACCGGGGCTTCCCGAAGACCATCTGTTCGTCCGTGAATCACGTCGTCTGTCACGGCATTCCGAACGACAAGCGCCTGAAAAGCGGCGACATCATCAACATCGACGTCACCGTCATCAAGGACGGCTTTCATGGCGACACCAGCCGCATGTACACGGTAGGCAAAGTGGGCCCGCATGCGCTGCGCCTGAATGAAATCTGCCACGAGGCCATGTGGCGCGGCATCGAAGTGGTGCGGCCCGGCACCCGGCTCGGGGATGTCGGCCATGCCATCCAGCAATTCGTCGAAGCCGAGAATTTCTCGGTGGTGCGCGAATACTGCGGCCACGGCATTGGCCGCATCTACCACGAAGACCCGCAGGTGCTTCACTACGGCGAGGCCAACACCGGGCTCGAATTGAAGCAGGGCATGACGTTTACGGTTGAGCCGATGGTGAATGCCGGCAAGCGGCACGTGCGTCTGCTGCCGGATGGTTGGACGGTCATTACGAAGGACCACTCGCTCTCCGCCCAATGGGAGCACACTATTCTCGTGACCCAGGGAGGGTTCGAGGTGCTGACCCTCGGCTCCCGCGGTCGACATTGATCGAGTCGTTCATCGAATAGTGCACATCACGCCTCTGTTTGGCGCCTGAGGTTGCTGATGGTCGGGGATCCTGAGCTTCTGGAAGAATTTCTGCCGAGCACGGCGCGCGCAGTGCCGTGGCCGTTTCTCGCCCGCCTGCCGGTGCTGCTCGCCGAAGCGCACGGCGAACCCAATGCCTACCGCGAGTTGCTGAGACTCGGGCACGAAGATCTCAAGGCGCGCTTCCTCGCTGAAGAGTCCATCGAGACCTTGGTGCATGCGCGCGCGCAACTCGTGGACGGTGTGCTGCGCGAAGTGTGCCGGTTGAAGCTGGCTTCTTCGGGGGCGCCACAATGGGCGCTCATTGCCGTTGGCGGTTACGGGCGTGGCGAGCTTCACCCCTGCTCCGATATCGATCTGTTGCTGCTCGTCCCGGCGCCTCTCGACACTGTCGGGCGCGGGCAGGTGGAACAGTTCGTCGCGTTCCTCTGGGACATCGGCCTTGAAGTCGGCCACAGCTGCCGCACCGTTGAAGAGTGTGCGCAGGAGAGCGCGGCGGACGTGGGCGTCATGACCACGCTCATCGAAGCGCGCGCGCTCACCGGAAACCTGGAGCTGGTTGCGCGCATGCGCACGGCGCTTGGGCCGGATCGCCTCTGGCCGGTGAAGGAATTCTTCGACGCCAAGGTGCGTGAGCAGACCGAACGCCACCTGAAGGCGAACGACACCGCGTACAACCTCGAGCCGAATGTGAAGAACGGCCCGGGTGGGCTGCGGGATATCCAGACGATTGCGTGGGTCGCGAAACGCCACTTCGGCGCGGACACGCTCGATGAACTGGCGACCCATGGCTTCCTGAGCGGCGCGGAACTGCGGCGGCTGAAGACGGCGCAGGGCTTCCTCTGGAAAGTGCGCTTCGGCCTGCACATGCTGACGAACCGCCGCGAGGACCGGCTGCTGTTCGATCACCAGATTCGGCTCGCGCAGATGTTTGGGTATGAGGATGCTTCCTACACCCTCGCCGTAGAGCAGCTCATGCAGCGCTACTACCGCACCGTCATGGACGTGATGCTGTTGAACGAGCTGTTGTTACAGCTGTTCCGCGAAGCCATCCTGACTGAGGATGAACTGCCCCGCCCGCTCAATGCTCGCTTCCATGTGCGCAGTGGCTCGCTCGAAGCGGTGAGTGACGAGGTGTTCGCCCGTGCCCCCTCGGCATTGCTCGAAATCTTTCAGCTTCTGCAGCAGCACCAGGAAATCAAAGGTGTGCGCGCATCTACCATGCGCGCCGTGGCGCGCAGTCTGTGGCTGATTGACGAAGAGTTTCGGCAGAACCCGCGGCATCACCGCTTGTTCGTGGACATTTTGCGCGCACCGGTTGGCGTGACGCATGAGCTCCGGCGAATGAACACGTATGGCGTGCTGGGGCGATACATTCCTGCGTTCGGCCGCATCGTCGGGCGCATGCAGTACGACCTGTTCCATGCATACACGGTGGATGCTCACACGCTCTTCGTCGTGAGCAATCTGCGCCGGCTGGCCATTTCGCGCTACAACCACGAGCTGCCCGAGCTGTCGCGCATCATGCAGCAGCTTCCGAAGCCCGAGGTTGTGTATCTGGCCGCGCTGTTTCATGACATTGCCAAGGGGCGCGGCGGCGACCATTCGGATTTGGGGTCGGTGGATGCGGAGGCGTTCTGCCTCGAGCAGGGCCTGTCGCGTTACGACGCGCGCCTGGTGGCGTGGCTCGTGCGCAATCACCTGGAGCTATCGATCACGGCTCAGAAGCAGGACATCGGCGATCCAGAGGTCATCAACGCGTTCGCGCAGCGCGTGGGCGACGAGTCGCACCTCGATTATCTGTATGTGCTCACGTGCGCGGACGTTCGCGGCACGAATCCGAAGCTGTGGAATTCCTGGAAGGCGTCGCTGTTTCATGAGTTCTATCAACGCGTGAAACGCGCGCTGCGCCGGGGGTTGGAAAGCCCTATCGACCAGGACGAGCTCATTCGCGAGACCCAGGATGCCGCGCGGAAGCTGCTGCTCGAGCAGAAAGTGTCCGAGGCGGATATTCAGCGCGTGTGGGGGCGGTTCTCGGAGGCGTATTTCCTTCGGCATTCCGCTGAAGAGCTGGCGTGGCATGCGAGATTGCTCGCTGAGCGCGAGCCTGGCTCTGAAGAGACGCTGGTGGCTATCGAACCGCAGAGTGTGCGCGGAACCACCGGTGTGCTGGTGCTTGGGCGGCCGCGGCGCCATGGCTTTGCGCGCGCCACTGCGGTGCTGGACCAGCTGGGGCTCACCATCGTCGATGCGCGCATTACCCCGACGAAGGATGGGTTCAGCCTCGACTTCTATCACGTGCTGGAAGACGACGGCGCGCCCATTACTGATGAGGATCGTCAGGGGGAAATCGAGCGCGCGCTGTGGCGATCGGTGCAGCGGCCGGATGATTCGCCGTTCGCGGTTTCGCGCCGCGCGCCACGTCAGGCGCGCATGTTCAACACACCTACGCAGATTGCGGTGAGTGTGGATGAGCGGAACAACCGGTCGGTGCTCGAGCTCACGGCCGGCGACCGGCCTGGCCTTCTTTGCGATGTGGGCAAAGTGCTGATGGAAGAGCGCATCGAGTTGCATGCCGCCAAGATCATGACCGTGGGCGAGCGAGCCGAAGACGTGCTCTACGTGACGGATTTCGAGAACCGGCCCTTGTCTGATGAGGCCGCCGAGCAACTCAAGAATCGCCTCACGCAAGCCCTCGACCGCCGCCAAGCGGCCTGAGATTTTTTGTGTCGGCAGCCACCAGAGCCCTCAATCGCCGGGCGGCTAGCAGCCCTCAGTCCCCGGGCGGCCGGGAGGTCGCCATGGCAGCACGCCAGCATCAGACACTGGATCCGCTTTTAAGGCCGGCGCGCCGCCGTCAATCGAGCCACCTCGCAGTCACCCCGGCAGCAGCCCACGCCCAATGAACCCTCGTCTGTCTCTTCTCCACCCTTATCCATTCGAACGCCTGGCAAGACTCAAGGCGGGCATCACGCCCCCCGCCAACCTGCCGCACGTAGCCATGTCGATCGGCGAGCCGCAGCACGAGCCGCCGCCGTTCATCCTCGACACGCTGAAACAGAATCTGCACCGGGTCGCCGGCTACCCCGCGACCATTGGCCTGCCTGAGCTGCGAACAGCCGCCGCCCGTTGGCTCGAACGCCGCTTCACGCTCCCGAAAGATGCCGTAAACCCCGACACCATGGTGCTGCCGGTGAACGGCACTCGCGAAGCCCTCTTCGCCTTCGTTCAATGCGTCGTCGACCCGAAGCCCGGCGCGCTGGTGCTGATGCCGAACCCGTTCTACCAAATCTATGAAGGCGCCTCCCTGCTGGCCGGCGCCGAGCCGCACTTCCTGAACACGGGCCCGGAAAACGGCTACATGCCCGACCTGCACGCTGTCCCGGAAAACATCTGGAAACGCTGCGAACTTCTGTTCCTGTGCAACCCAGGCAACCCGGCGGGCGCTATCGCCTCGCGCGAGTATCTTGAACACGCGCTTTGCCTGGCAGACCGCTACAACTTCGTGCTGGCCACCGACGAGTGCTACGCCGAGATCTATCTCGACGAAAGCGCCCCGCCCGCAAGCCTGCTGCAAGCCTGCATCGCCACCGGCCGCACGAACTTCGAACGTTGTGCCGTATTCCATAGCCTCTCGAAGCGTTCGAGCGTCCCGGGCCTGCGCTCCGGCTTCGTCGCCGGCGACCCGGCGCTCATGAGCCGCTTCTTGCTCTACCGCACCTACCATGGCAGCGCGATGGCGGTGCCCACGCAGCTGGCAAGCGTCGCTGCCTGGAATGAAGATACCCACGCCACCCAGAACCGCCGCCTTTATCAGGAAAAATTCGCTCGCGTGATGCCGATCCTCGCCCCTGTGATGGACGTGCAGCCGCCCCAAGGCGCCTTCTATCTATGGCCGAACGTGGGCGGCGACGACGAAGCCTTCACGCGCGGCCTCTTCGCGGCGCAGAACCTGACGCTGCTGCCCGGCAGCTACCTCGCCCGCGAAACCGACGGTGTCAACCCCGGCCGGGGCCGTGTGCGCATCTCCCTCACAGCGGCCGTGGATCAGTGCGTCGTAGCCGCGGAGCGTATTCGCACCTTCCTTTCCCGACGCACGTAGTAAAGTCGCGCCCCATGAGTAACCTCCAGCCCATCATCGAAGAGGCGTTCGAACGCCGTGCCAGCATCACGCCGTCCAACGCGGAAGCTCCTCTCCTCACCGCCCTCGACGAAGTCATCGGGCTTCTCGACACCGGCCGCGCCCGCGTCGCCGAAAAGAAAGAGGGCAAATGGGTCGTCAACGAGTGGCTGAAAAAGGCCGTGCTGCTGTACTTCCGCACGCACGACAACAAGCTGATGGATGCGGGCTACACCCACTTCTTCGACAAGGTGCCTCTCAAATACGCCAACGCAACCGAAGAGCAGCTGCGTGAAGGCGGCACGCGCGTGGTTCCGCACGCCATTGCGCGCAGGGGCGCCTACATCGCGCCGAATACCGTGTTGATGCCGAGCTACGTGAACATCGGCGCCTATGTCGACAGCGGCACCATGGTCGACACCTGGGTCACGGTCGGTTCCTGTGCGCAGATCGGCAAGAACGTGCACCTTTCCGGCGGCGTGGGCATCGGCGGCGTTCTCGAGCCGCTGCAGGCCACGCCCACCATCATCGAAGACGACTGTTTCATCGGGGCGCGGTCGGAGGTGGTCGAGGGCGTCGTCGTCGAACAGGGCGCGGTGATCTCGATGGGCGTGTTCCTCGGCTCGGGCACCCGCATTTACGATCGCACCACCGGGCACATCTATCGCGGGCGCGTGCCTGCGGGGTCGGTAGTGGTTCCCGGCACCCTGCCTTCGGACGACGGCAGCTATGGACTTTACTGCGCAATCATCGTCAAACAGGTGGACGCGCAGACACGGAGGAAAACGTCGATCAACGAGCTACTACGCACCGCGGAGTAATCGATGGGGCTTTTCTCTCGCTTGATGCCCCGCGAGGGGCGTTTCTTCGCGCTGTTCAATCAACATGCGGAGTTCGTCGTCCAGGGAAGCCTCGCGCTGGTCGAGCTCCTGCAGAACTACGACGATGCCGACAGCCGCGGCCCACGCGTCGCGCGCATCCTGGAGCTGGAACATAGCGCGGACCGCGTCACCCGCGAAACCGTTTCGCTGCTCCACAAGACGTTCGTCACTCCGCTGGATCGCGATGACATCCATCGCCTGATCTCGCGCATGGACGATGTGCTGGATCTGATCCAGGACGTTACCGAAGCGCTGCAGCTCTACGACATTCAGCAGCTCACGCCCGAGGCCGTGCAGCTTGCCGAGCTCTTGCGGGAGTGCTGCGTTCGAATGCAGCGCGCCGTTCGCGAACTCGCGACGCTTGAGGATTCAGCGCTGGTGCTGAAACTCTGCAACGAAATCGACTCGCTCGAATCCCAGGCGGACACGGTCATGCGCACCGGCATCTCGAAGCTGTTCCGCCATGAGGGCGACGTCCGCCAGCTCATCAAGCTCGAAACGGTGTATCAGCTGCTCGAATCCGCGACCGACCAGTGTGAAGACGTCGCGAACATCATCGAAGGTGTCGTGCTCGAGCACGCCTGATGATTGCCAGCCATTTTGCTTTCACCACGCTCGTCCTGCTGGTGGCGCTGGCACTCGTCTTCGACTTCCTGAATGGCTTCCACGACGCCGCGAATTCGATTGCAACCGTGGTTTCAACGGGCGTGCTGCGACCGTATCAGGCAGTCATCTGGGCGGCATTCTTCAACCTGCTGGCCATTGCCATCTTCGATCTCAAGGTGGCGGCGACGGTTGGCAAGGGCATCGTTTCGCCGGAGTTCGTCGATGCGCAGGTGATCTTTGGCGCACTCGTCGGGGCCATCGTGTGGAACCTGGTCACGTGGTACTACGGAATTCCTTCGAGCTCTTCGCACGCGCTGATCGGCGGAATGATGGGGGCCGCCATGGCCAAGGGCGGCACGGCGCCGCTGCTCGCTCCGGGCATCCTGAAGGTGACGGCGTTCATCGTGATCTCGCCGGTGCTGGGGCTGCTGCTGGGCGCGCTCATCATGGTGAGCGTGTCGTGGGTGTTTTTCAGATCCTCCCCGCACCGGGTGGATCGGTTTTTCAGGCGAGCTCAGCTGCTGTCGTCGGCGCTCTACAGCCTGGGGCACGGGAGTAACGATGCGCAGAAGACGATGGGGATCATCTGGCTGGTGCTGATCTCGGCGGGCATTACTACGAGCGAGCACATCCCGTTCTGGGTGATCGCGAGCTGGTATTCGGCGAGAGCGCTCGCGTCCAGCACGCGTGTGGCGGCGA
>JBDTUL010000286.1:0-7977 GCA_040007735.1 Gammaproteobacteria bacterium
CACTCGCGGGCGGCAAGCGAAAGACGCCCGGATAGGCACTCAGAGACGCACTGCGTCGTCTACCTTTGAAAGCTCTTTGTCGAAGGTCCCCAGTGGGGCATGGCCTGCAGCGCGCGCAACTTCGACGAGTAAGCAGTCGGAGAAACCCAATTTCGGATGTTTCCGAAAGGTAGCCACTGCGGCCGCCACGCTGGAGCGGTCTTCGAGGATGAGCTGCCGGTGATCGAGCAGCATTTCAATGCCACTGGCAATACGATCCGGACCGAGTTCATAGGCCGAGGCGAGCACCCAGGTCGTCTCTGCCAACGCAAGAAGCGAAACCCATGCCCCTTCCTTGACAAACGCCTCCGCGGAACGAACCTGCCTGGGGTCGTCGCGGACGACCAGTCTCACCAGGACATTAGTATCGACCGCGGGCATGCCGTTCGCGAATGGTGAATGTTGTCCCGCTGCCCGAATGACGATACGCCCGCCCTCTTCCGTCCATTCGATGACAGAGCAAGGTTCAAGGCCAAGGCGGCGTGGACGCTGCGGATCTGAAGCAATCAGTGCAAGTTCGCCCCTCAAGCCTACAGACCTTGCGGACAACCCTTTGACGCCACGAATTTCGCGTACGCCTTCCTCGAAGCCTTCGGCAACAAGGAGACGACGATCAATGCATTCGCGCTGGGATTCGCAGGATGGTTAGGAGCGCCGCATTGCCGAAGGTGCCGCCGCAGCGCCTACGAGTAGGTCGAGAAGTTCTGGAACACCAGTCGATGCGCGAGCGCGTCGAATCAGCATCACGGTAGGCGACTAGCGAGCCCTCTTCAGGCGCTGCGTGCCATCAAGCCACCGTCCACCAGGATTTCGGTGCCCGTTACGTAGCGAGCTTCTTCGCTCGCCAGGTAGAGCGCGGCATGCGCCACGTCCCATGCATCGCCGCGGCGGCCGAGAGGCACACGCGCCTTGGCTTGGCTGCGCAGGGTCTCGAGGTCCGCGCGTCCTTTCTGTTTAGCCACACGATGTTCCAGTAACGGCGTGTCGATCATCCCGGGGATCACCGTGTTGCAACGGATACCTTCGGGGCCGTAACGCACGGCGATCTGCCGCGTGAATTCCACCAGGCCCGCTTTGCTCGCCGAGTAGCCCACATGGTCATGTCCCAGATGACGCAACCCGCCGATTGAGCCCACGTTCACGATGGCGCCGCTCTTCTGCCGCGACATCGAGGGCAGTACCACCTTGCAGGTGATGAAAGCGCTGGTGAGGTTCAGGTCAAGCTGCGCGCGGAAGTCCTCGAGTGACATCTCAACGGGACCACCGGTAAGAGACCCGCCCACGTTATTGAGCAGCACGTCCACACGGAGAAACTTTTCCATCACCGCAGCGACCATCGCCTCGACCGAAGCAAGCAAGGTCACGTTGGCTGTGGCCACCATGCAAGCATGGCCCTCGCTTTCGATGAGTCGCGCAGTCTCGGTCGCGGCCGCCTCATCGCAGTCTACTACCGCAACCTTGGCGCCCTCACGAGCGAACAGCACCGCGGCCGCGCGGCCGTTGCCCCACCCGGGGCCGACGCTTCCCGCGCCGGTGACGATTGCGACCTTGCCTTCGAGACGATTACCCATGCTTCTCCGTAGCGTCAGGGATACGGTGTGACCTCGCCGCTATCCACCTTCCGCTGGAACTCGCGTGCGGCGTCTTCCAGCCTCATGAACACGGCACCCGTATTCTTCAGGTGCTCGATCAGCCCTTCAAGCGCGAGCATTCGATGCCCGCGGCCGATGACGAAGGGGTGGAAGGTGAACGTGATGACACCCCACTCGAATTCGCGCGCCATATAGTCGTAGTCTGCGATCCAGTTTTCCAGCACCAACCTCGCGTTCATGAGGCCCGGCATCAGCTGCTGCTGCGTGCGAAGGAATTCGAAGTGCGGGAAGTCATCGAGAGACCAGGCTACCGGCATTTCGATGAGTGATGTGTGCTCACCAAACCGCAGCGGCGCATCGGCCGAGGCCACATCACCGCGCCGCGTGAAATAGGGCGTGTAATCGTTGCCCATCAGGTTGCTCTCGTAGAGGAACCCCTCCCGCAACAGCAGCTCGACCGTGCGGTCGCTGATGTCCCAGGAGGGCGAGCGATAACCCCGCGGCCGCCGGCCCGTGAGCTTCTCGATGCACTCAATGCCGCGCATCAGGCCCTCTTCCTCAACTTCTTGCGTCAACGTAGCCGGCACGCGGTGCGTATAACCGTGATGGCCGATCTCATGCCCGCCCGCCACGATCTCGCCGCACACCTGAGGGTAGGTCTCGATCACGATGCCGGGCACAAAGAAGCTTGCCGCAATCCCGTTGCGCTGCAGAAGCGGCAGGATGCGACGCACCCCGAGTGGTCCAAACTCGCCCCGCGAGACCGGGGTTGCCGTCGTGAGGCCGCGCGCAGTCAACCCGGACCACGCGTCGAAGTCGAATGTAAGGCATGCGATGTGACGCGCCATGGCGTCTATTCCCTCAGGCTCACGCGCTTGCCCACGTCCAGCCAGGTGCTCACGATCTTCTCGGTCTGCCGCTGGTGCTCCTCAGGCGTGTTGCCAATCATCTCGTAGCCCATCTCCTGCAT
Source organism: Gammaproteobacteria bacterium (assembly GCA_040007735.1). Taxonomy (GTDB): domain Bacteria; phylum Pseudomonadota; class Gammaproteobacteria; order Steroidobacterales; family Steroidobacteraceae; genus JADGHX01. Next base: position 2,602 of record JBDTUL010000286.1, read on the forward strand.
GCGGGCGGCGACGCCAGGCTCCTTCATGGTGGCAACAATGGCTTCGCGCATCTTGCGGCGCACATCGAGAGGCGTTCCGGCCGGGGCATGAATTCCCCACACACTAGGGACGTCCACGTCCGGCAGCCCGGCCTCGGTGAACGTCGGAACATCGGGGATCGATTTGTGGCGCGCAGTCCCCGTGGTAGCAATGGCCTTCACGCTTCCCTTCTGGATGTGCGGCAGGGCCGAGCTCAAGCCGCCGTATTGCATCGATACGTGGTTGCCGAGGAGCGCATTCAACGCCGGACCCGACCCCTTGAAGGGCACGTGCGTCATGTTGACGCCGCCTTTCAGGTTGACCATCACGCCCACCAGGTGGGTGGAGGAGCCGATACCGCCTGAAGCGTAGGAGAGGTCCTTGTTCTTAGCGAGCTGGAGCAGTTCCTTCAACGTGTTCGCAGGCACTGCGGGATGCACGATCAGGACGACCGGCCCCTGCGCGAACATGGTAACGCCGGTGAAGTCCTTGACCGTGTCGTACGGAACCTTCGGAAGCACCGCGGGGTTTTGGTAGAACGAGTTATCCGAGATATAGAAGGTGTGGCCGTCGGGCTTGGCCTGAGCGACCAGTTCGGCGCCCAGCACCGCGGTGGCGTCGGGACGATTCTCGATTTGCACCGGGGCTCCAAGTTTCTCGCTTACCCCCGGGGCGACCAGGCGCGCGATGGTATCGGAGCCTCCACCCGGCCCGCGGGGCACGATGAACTTGATGGGCCCGCTGGGATACGCCTGCGCGAGAGCATCGCCAGCCGCGGCGCCCAGCGCAATCGCAACGAGAATCCCGGAGAAACTGCGCTTGGTGACGTGCATGTCGCGCCCCTATCGGTTGCGTTCGAACTCTTCGAGAAATTTGACCAGCTCGGCGGCACAGCGATCGGGCTCGGCATCGGTGATGTTATGGGGCCGATCCTCGAACACGACGAAGCGGTGGTCGGGCACGGCCTTCAGCACACTGTAATTCTCCATCGAGTGCACCGGGTCGTTGCTGGGCACCACGAAGAGAGTCGGGCACCTGATCTGCGCGAGGCGATCGCCGAAGTTGAACTTGGTCATCATATGCACGAAACGCGCGAGGTAGCGCGGGTCGTTGCGGGCCGACTCTTCGATGAACCAGTCGACGAACGCGGGATCGACCTGGTGCAGGTGGAAGCGCTGATTCACCGTGCGGCGCAGGAAGTTGCGCACGCCCTCCTTCATGACGCCGTTCTGCCAGTCCTCGTAGTCGTTGTGCTTTGTGGACGGGGCGAGGCCCGGAATGGCGGCATAGGACGAAAGCGTGAGGAAGCGATCCGGGTGCTCCACCGCGGCGTGCATGCCGATGATGCCGCCGGTCGACGAGCCGACCAGGTGCGCCTTCTCGACGCCCAAGTGATCGAGCAGCTCGATGTAGTCGCGGCTCAGGCGCTCGATGCCCAGCTCGAGCGAGTCGTCCGGCATGTCGGTGTCGCCGTGACCGCGCATGTCCCAGCGCACGGTGCGATAACGCCCCGACGTATGGGGCACCCAGGCTCGAAAGCGGTTCATGGTGCCGAACGCGGCATGCAGCATGACCAGGGTGTCAGCGTTCTTCCATCTGGGCGCGAAATCGTCGACGGTGTAGCGGATGTTGATGCCGTCCGAGGTCTTGAACGAATCCGTCCGGATCTCCTCTTCCCTTGCCGCGGTTTGCACGATTCTTGTCTCCAGGATGCGTAAAATGAATTCTGGCACCGGGCCGCGACGGGTCAAAACGACAAATCCTCGGCCTGTGCATGAGGTTCCTGAATGAATCTACACCGACTGACCCCTTCGATGTCTCTGCTGGTGGCCTTCGAAGCCGCCGCCCGCCACCGCAGCTTCACACGAGCAGGCCAGGAGCTATCGCTGACGCAAAGCGCGGTGAGCCGACAGGTGCAGGCGCTCGAACACCTGCTCCAGGTGGAGCTCTTCCGCCGCGCGGGTCGACAAATCGCGCTCACCGAGGTAGGCGTCATGTATGCCAACGACATCGCCTCCGCGCTCAGCCGCATACGCACTGCGAGCTCGCAGGTTCTCGCGTTCCGCGCCGGGGGCGGCTCGCTCAACCTCGCTGTGCTGCCCACCTTTGGCTCCCGCTGGCTTATGCCTCTGATGCCCTCCTTTTATGAGCGGCATCCTGCCGTCCTGGTTCATACGCACTCGCGCATCGGCCGTTACGACTTGAAGGACGCGAACATGGACGCCGCGATCAACGTAGGCGACGGCCACTGGCCGGGAATGATCACGCATCGCCTGGTGGACGAGGAACCCGTGCTGGTGGCGAGCCCTGCGCTGATCGAGCGTACGCCGATTCATACATTCGAGGACGTGGCCCACCATTTGCTGATTCAGGTGAGTACCCGCGCCGAGGAATGGCGCGAGTGGTTCGTGGCGCACAAGATCTCCTCGCGCGAGATGCGTGCCGGGCCTTACTTCGAGGTTACCGCACACCTCATCCAGGCGGTGGTCTCGGGGATCGGAATCGGCCTCGTGTCGCGTTGCCTGGTGGAGGACGAGCTGCGCAGCGGCGAGCTGGTGATGCCGCTTCAGGAGGTGACGGGCAACAATCGCAGCTACTATTTCATCTATCCGCCAGAGAAAGCTGACTTTCCGCCGCTGGCGGCCTTTCGCGAGTGGCTTTTGCCTCACGCCCACCCCACACGCCAAGCCGACGCGCCTCAGTCGTAACCTGGCGGCGGCCGGTAGCCCCCGGTGACTTCTCCTACCAGTCGCGCGAACTCGATGCAGGCGCGGTCCTGCATTTCCGCGCCGACGATCTGCAAGCCGCAGGGCAGGCCATCCCCGGCAAGCCCCACCGGCGCCAGCGCGGCGGGAAGGTTGACTACGCTGCTCAATCCCGCCCAGAACAGCTGGTCGGTCGTGGATTCCTTACCTCCGTTCACTGGGATAGTGCGTTCGGGACGCTCGCCGGCGTGGTCGTGCGGAAAGGCGGTCGAAGCCGCGGTCGGACACAACAGGAAGTCGTAATCCTTGAAAAATTCGGCCCAGACGAGGCGCATCCCTTCACGCTCGTTGTGCATGTTCCACCAGTCCCGGTGGCTCACGGTCACCGCCCGATCGATATAGGCGCGATAGGAACTGTCGGAAGTTTGCCGCGCGGCGGCGCCCTTCTGGTGGCGCGCATACGCTTCGTCCGATACGCGCGCACCGGTCGCGGAGCGCAGCAACATGAGATAGAGGTGGTGGGCGCGAGTGAGGTTCACGGACGGGCGTGCGCCGGCATCGACCTTCACGCCGGCACGCGCCAGCTCGTCGACAGCATTTGCTAGTTGCCGGGTGAGGTGGTCATCCTGTGCGCAACAGGGGTGCTCCAGCAGCACCGCAACGCGATATTCACCCGGGGACTTCTTCCGCGGCGCGGGCAGTGTGAGGCTCCAGCCTTCGGCATCTAGCCCTGAAGGCCCCGAGATCACTTGCATCGCGAGGTCGAGATCTTCGGCGCTGCGCGTCAATGGCCCGAAGACGACGAGGTCGCTTGGCGCGAAGCTTCCCGGCAGCTGCGCGCCTTGCCACGGCACCACGCCGTAGGTCGGCTTATGTCCGTAGATGCCGCAGTAGTGCGCGGGGTTGCGAATCGACGCGCCAATGTCGGTGCCCAGCTCCATACCGGTGAGGCCGGCTGCAACGGCGGCAGCACCGCCTCCGGAGGAACCCCCCGGCACACGCGAGACATCCCACGGATTGTTGGTGGTGCCGTAGATCTCGTTGAAGGTCTGCCAGTCCTGCAACATCAAGGGCACGTTGCTCTTGCCGAAGATGACGGCGCCGGCCGCCTCGAGGCGCTGCACCATCACCGCGCTCCTGCTTGCAATGTTGTCGCGATAGGCGGGACTGCCGCGTGTCGACGGCGTCCCCTCCCAGTCGATACTCTCCTTGATGCTGATCGGCACCCCGTGCAGGGGCCCCGGGGGGTCGCCGCGCGCAAGTGACTCGTCAGCATTTCTCGCCGCGGCGCGCGCTCGTTCCTCCTGCAGCAGAATGATGGCGTTGAGCGCCGGATTGTATTTTTTTACTCGCGCGAGGTAATGCTCGAGCAGCTCAAGGCTGCTTACCTCGCGGTCGCGGACAAGCGCGGCGAGCTTGTGGGCCGGCTCGAAGGCAAGCCCTGCGTCGATCTTCGAAAGTGTCTTCATCGGTCGATTCTGGTCCAGACCGCAGGCCTCCCGCAAACCGAAAATACTCGCTTCATGCATTCACGCCATGAATGGAAGGCGTGAATATTTTCGTTTTGTGAAGGGGTGGGGGGGGCGGCTTATGATGGAGACATGAGGAGATCGCCATGCGCCTGACCGAATCCCAGCTCGCCCTTTACCGGACCGACGGCTACCTTTTCTTTCCGAAACTCCTCGACGACGCGGAAGTAGCAGCCTTGCAGGGCGCGATTCCGGGGCTGGTTGCGCGCGACGGCCCGGAGGTCAAACGCCATACGCCCGAGTCGCCGCCCAAGATCGTGTACGCGCCGCACAAGTTCTCGCCGCAGTTCGACACACTCTCGCGACTGCCGCGCACGCTGGGCGTGGTGCAGCAGATTCTGGACGACGACGTTTACCTCTACCAGAGTCGCGTGAACCTCAAGCTGCCCTTCGCGGGCGATGCGTGGTCGTGGCACCAAGACTTCTCGGCATGGAACCGCGGAGACGGAATGCCCAGGCCACACGCCATCATGACCGCCGTTTTCATCCAGGATTGCAATCCCGCCAACGGTCCCCTGCTGGTGATTCCAGGCAGCCACACTGAAGACGTGGCGGAGGTCCTTGCGCGCGAAGCGCATGTGCAGGGCTATGAAGTGCAGCGCATGTCTCACGAGCTGCTCTCGTCACTCGCAGAAAAGCGCGGCATCCTCGATCTGTCCGGCCCTGCGGGCTCGGTCGCCTTCATCCACCCGACGCTGGTGCACGGATCGGCTGCGAACATGACCCCGTGGTCGCGAGCGATCCTTTACCTCAACTACAATGCGGTCTCAAACAAGACGCTCGCCAACGCGCGGCCGTGGTTCATGAACAACCAAGACTCCACACCGTTGCAGCTGGCCGATGACGCGAACCTCAGGACAGCGGGAACGTCGGACCCAGCGGCCGCATCCGCAAGCCGGCGCGCAGTCGCGTAAAAGGCAGCTTCAACGGGTCGACGATCATCGCCGCCGGCGATTCCACCACCAAAACGTCCTGGGCAAATGGGCTCGAAGGCCGCGCGGAAGTGGACCGAGCTCTTCAGGGCCACCAGGCGCCCGCGCGCGGGCTCGATGCCCACATGGTGGTTCCTCTCCCCATGCGCGCGTCTTGGCACCGACACCGACCGTGATCGTCGCGCCCTGCC
>JBDTUL010000287.1:0-7974 GCA_040007735.1 Gammaproteobacteria bacterium
GTGCAACTGATGCCGGTCGCCCCCAGATGCTGAATCGCGCCGATCAGGCGCTCGGAATTGCCGGTGCCCACCGGAATGACGTTGCAGCCGATCTTGTCGAAGCCGTAGTAAACCGCGCCAGCGACGAAGGGGCCGGCGTTGAATCCCACGGCGATCCGCTGCTGCTTGCGAAAACCCGCGGCGGTGTAGCCCCTCGCCACGTTGGTGGCATACATGTCGAGGTCCGCCGGCGTGAGGCCGATGTAACACGGCACACCCGTCGTGCCGCTGGTGGAATACACGCGGACCAGTTTGTTTGGATCGCAAGCGAGGTGGACGCCGAACGGAGGCGACTCCGCCTGCGTCCGGCGCAGATCGTCTTTTTCGGTAAAGGGCAGATCGGCGATGCGGTCCAGCTCGCCGACCGCGGCTGCAGTGGCGAAACCAGCCTGCCGCAGCCGCTCGCGATAAAACCCCGAGTGAGCAAACAGGTACTCGACTTGCAGCCTGTACCGTTCGCGATCCCTGCGAAACTGCTCTTCAGGAGAGCGTGTCTCCACCTCGGCGTCGTACATCATTCGAGCTGACAGCGGCTCCTTACCGGAACATGTTGTTCGTGGTGCGATCGCCACCCAGCCAGCGCTTGAGCTCCGAGTGCGCATCCCCGAGGCGCTTCGCGTTGATCTTCTCGACGTCGGGATGATCGACGGTGAACTCACAGATCATGCCGTCCGGGTCCACGACGTAGACCGAGCGGCAATAGCCGTGCTCCAGCACATACATGCGCGGCTCCGAGTAGTTCGCGGCGCGCAGGCGCGCTTCGATGCCGGCCTGCGCTTCCGCATCGACGAGCAGGGCCACATGATGGAACGGCGACTCCGGCATTTTCGGCCCGAAGAGTTTCTGGTCCTCCGGGCGCTCGAACTGGAAGAATGCGAGCGCGCTGCCGTCCTTGAGACCGAAGAAACAGTGGCAATAGGTGCGCACGGCGCCGAACAGTTCATCCGACTCGCACCAGGTGGCGAGCAGCGGCAGCCCGATCAGGTCTTCATAAAAGGCGCGCGTGGCTTCGAGGTTGCTCGAGACGTATGCGGTGTGGTGCAGGCGTGCGGGCAGAAGTTTAGTTGGGGTAGCCATGATCGAAATCTCCGAATCGTTTCACCGGTTGGCGGCCCCGCTGCCGAAGCGGTAGGTGAAGTCCACCCCCCACACGCGGGGCATCGCCTTGAACACAAAGTTATTGGTTTCGCCCGGATTGGGAAAGAACTGCGGTCCGGGTGACCATTCCGCATTGTAGTCCTTGTCGAACAGATTCTTGCCCCACGCCACCAGCGACCAGCTGTCGCCCTCGATACCCAGGCGCAGATTCATGAGGTCCACCGGGTCCCGAACCGTGTAGTTGTCGGGGTACCAGAACGTCGGGCCTATGCGCTGGAAGTCGGCACGGATCACACCCGAAAGGCGGGATGCGCCGAGCGCGTGCCGGTACTGCGCCCCCACGTTCCCCGTGTACTTGGACACGAGCGGCGCTTGATTGCCCACATCGGTCGGTGCGCGCGTGGATTCCTTGATTTCGCTGTGCGTGAGGCCCAGGCGGAAATAGAGATCCAGCCCTTCCGCCGCGCGGGCGGTGGTCTCGAGCTCGAGGCCCCGATACTCAACCTTGCCCAGGTTGCCGAGGTTCTGCGTGCTGGTGTTCGGGTCGAACACGAAGAAGTAAGAGCCCTTCGCGGTGGTGTGATAGATGTTCGCGCTCGCGCTCACCCGCCTGTCCAGGAACTGACCCTTCACGCCCGCTTCGAGTGTGTCGGCCGTTTCCTGATCGAAGAGATCGTCGATGCCGGCAATGCCGGCCGCACCGACGCCGGTCTGGTTGAAGCCGCCACTACGGAAGCCGCGGCTGTAGCCACCATAGATATTCCACGTCTCCGAGGGCCTGTAACGCAGCGTCACTTTCGGCTGCAGGTCGTCCCATGTCTTCGAACGCACCTGACCCGGAAAAGCGACACCCACCAGCGGTGCCGGAATGAACTGCGCCGGCGTGTCGGTGGTGTTCTGGCGGTGATCGTGGTCGTAGCGCAGGGAGAGGTCGCCCTCCAGCTGCTCAGTGAGGTCATAGCTCAGGTCCGCGAAAGTGGCCCAGGCCTTGTTGTCCTGGGAGTCGGCGAGAAACGTGAACTGAGGGGCGAACAAGGGCAACGGCGTGCGCTTCACCTTGGGTACCGAGCCCGTGCCGAGATCGAACACGTTACCGGTGGAGATGAACCGATCCGTGGCAATGAAATACGCGCCGACGATCCAGCGAAGGCGGCCGGATGACGCCGAAGACAGGCGCAGCTCCTGGCTGTACGCATCCACATCCAGGAACTGGTGTTGTGCCTGGTCGGCACCGAAGAACGCGAACAGAACCGAATCCGGAATGGGCAGGAAATTGAACTGGTCGCCGGTCAGCAACTCATCCACGTGATCGTACGAGGAGACCGACGTGAGCGTGCCAATCGGGGTGTCGATATCGAGCTTCAGGGATGCGCCGTAGAGACTGCGCTCGTCCACGCCCGCATTGTTCACGCGCACCGGCAGGCTGGTGTCGTTCACGCTCTCCGTTATGTTGAAGTACAGCGCCTGCGTGTTGACCTTCGAGTAAGACAGCCGCAGGTCTGCCTTCAGCGTATCGCTTGGCTCCCAGAGCAGTTTCACACGACCCGACACGTCCTTGAATGGGTCAGCCTCCTCGTGCAGGAAGGTGTTGTCGATGTAGCCGTCCGTCTTGAAATAGGAGAAGGACGTCATGAACTTGAGCGTGCGGGAGTCGCCCACCGGGCCGCCGATGCCAGCGCGCACCTTGTATCCCGGGCCCGAGTCGTAGCCCACCATCACCTTACCCCCGAGTTCGTCTCCGGGGTCTTTGGTGCGAATGAGGATGGCACCGCCAATGGCGTTGCGGCCGTAGAGCGCGCCCTGCGGCCCCTTCAGCACCTGGATGTCCTCGATGTCGAACAATTCCTGGTTGAACTGGGACGGGTTGGCGAGCGCCACGCCGTCGATGAGCACGGCGACCGAGGGCTCGCTGTTGCGCGCCTGGGAGATGCCGCGCACCGTGATGAACGATGTGCCCTGGTTCTGGGTCTGCACCAGCGTCATGTTGGGCGTCAGGGCAATGAAGTCCTGCGGCCGCTCGATGCCGGCGGCCTCGATCTCCGCCGCGCTGAACGCGTTCACCGCCACCGGCACGTCATGCAGGGATTCGTCGCGCTTGCGGGCGGTGACGACCACCTCCTCGAGCACCTGCGCACCCTGGGCGGGGACGGGTTGTGGGACAAATGGCAAACCCAGGGCCACCAACACGGCCGCCGGCGTAATTTTTATTTCCATGTGTACACCCCCCTCGGGTTGGAATAACCCGTGGTACACGCGTGAAGAACATAGCAATTTCGCTTGCCGAAGACTATTTCGCTGAGCGAAATCAGTTCCCCAGGGCTCTTGCTTATCAATCGATTACGAGCGACGCTAGTTTTGTTGAGTTCGTGCAGCGAAGGGGGATATTCGAATGCGCCAGACACTCACGAGGCCCGAAGAAGGCGAAGGCGACTACATCACGTCGCTTGCCCGCGGGCTATCGGTTATCCGGGCTTTCTCCAAAGAGCATCCTGAGATGACGCTCAGCCAGGTGGCCACGGCCACTCAGCTCAGTGCGGCAACGGCACGCCGTTGCCTGCACACGCTGGTGGGGCTGGGTTACGCGGCCAAGCGCGGCAAGCTGTTCCTGCTCCGGCCGACGGTGGTGGCGTTTGCCTCCGCGTACATCGAATCGATGAACCTCGAGCAGATCGTCCAGCCCTATCTGCAGGAAGTGCGAGACAAGACGGGCGACAGCTCATCGCTTGCCGTGCTTGCGGAAACCGACATCCTCTATCTCGTGCACGTGTCCACGAACCGCATGGTGCGCGTGCCCTGCACGGTGGGAACACGGTTTCCCGCCTACCCCACCTCGCTCGGCCGCGCGCTGCTGGCGTATCAGTCGAAAGAATTTCTGGAGAGCTACTTCAGGAAAGCGCACATCACCGCGTTGACGGAGAAAACCGTCACCTCGAAGACCACCCTGAGAAATATCCTGGTCTCGGTGCGCCAGGAGTGTTGCGCGGCTATCGAAGACGAGCTCGACTACGGGCTGGTATCCGTTGCCGTGCCTATCTTCAACTCGGAACATCAGGTGGTTGCGGCCGTGAATTGCTCCACCTCGACCGCCCGCACCGACAAGCAGGAAATGACTCACTCTCGCCTGCCGATTCTGCGCGAAGCCGCGCATCACATCGAGGTCGAGCTGCGTCGTTACCCGATGCTCGCGCATTCGATGGCGGCCTAGGTCTATTGGAAAAAAGTCGCCTGCGGCCTGCGCGGCCCGGCGCCTTTTTCGGACATCGGTTGCGTTTCCGGCGGCAAAAAGCGCGGTTTTTGCCCGGGGCGCGCAGCCGCCTGCCTCTACGCGTAGCTACGCCCGGGCGGGCAACGCAAGTATGATCCCGCTTCGCGTACAAACGGAGAACATCAATGAAGGTCTCGCTGATTCTCGCCTGCAGCCTGTTTCTCGCCGGAACAGTAGCCAATGCGCAGGAGGCGGTGACCGCCGCGCCCGACACCGATGCGCTGTTCCATAGTGCAGATCCCAAGCTGAACGCCAACAAGCAGGCGGCGTACATGATCATCAAGGATCTGCTCGAGGCCGGTCACTGGGAGCGTGCCGACAAATACCTCACCGAGCGCTATATCCAACACAATCCGCTTGCGGCCTCCGGGCGCGACAGCGTCGTGAAATTCTTCACGCAGGTCGTGAAGAGCAAGCCGGTTCCGGTGCTCGAGAAAATGAAGAGCAAGGTCGTGGCGGTCGTGGCCGAGGGCGACCTGGTCACGGTGGCGTTCGTGAGGGAAATGAAAGATCCGAAAGATGCCATGAAGACCTACACCACCACCTGGTTCGACATGTGGCGCTTCAAGGACGGCAAGGCGGACGAGCACTGGGACACCGCCACGAAATAGCGCGGCCGGCCTGCGGCGGAAAGGGACTGACGGAGCCGGAAGATGAGCGTCATGGCAGGAGGTCGCGGACGGTGAAACGCGCCTGCCTGTCAGGCCTGCCGCGGCTTGATGTTGGCATTCAGCCGGAACAGGTTCGTCGGGTCGTATTTTGTCTTGAGCTGCACGAGCCGCTCATAGTTTCCGCCATAGGTCTCGCGCAGCCGGCGCTCGTCATCCGGGCTGTCGGTGTTGATGTAATACCCTTTGGTCAGGTGCTCGAGCTTCCTCCAGAAGCCGCGCACCTCGGCGATGATTCTTTCGTTGTCCGCGCGGTTCTCCCACGTGGCCCACACGGCAGGTCATGGTGAGCATCACGGTTCCAGAACGCGGTCGCCTCCGGCTTCACGCGCCCCGCAGCGCCACCGAGATGGATCATCGGCACGCTCATCAGTGACGCCGGCGCCTTGCTGAACGTATCGACCAGCTCATCCACCATGGGCGCCGTCACACGCGGCATGAAGCCAGACTTGAAGTAGTAGCCACGGCCCGAGGGCAGGCCCGGATCGAAGCTGCTCTGCACCTCGAGGTAGGTCTTCTCGCCAATGTTGTCGTCGAGCACTTTGCCGAGCTTGCGGAGCGGCGCGAGCAGGCGCTCCCCTTCCGCAATCGGGCCGCAGTAGCAGACCTCGAATCCGACCGCGCGCCCGGCCGGCGCCGCGCCCGCGGTGATGAGAGGATTCAGGTACATCTCATCCGGCGCGTTCTCCGTGAACTCAGTGAGCGCCGTGAGAACCTTGCGAGCATCGCTGAAGGGAAACACCACGATACCGCCCAGCACGTTCGGCCCGAACGTGTGCAGCTGATATTCGAACTCCGTGACGACGCCGAAGTTGCCGCCGCCGCCGCGCACCGCCCAGTAGAGATCGCTGTTCTCCTTCGCGCTAGCGCGAAGCAACTTACCGTCGGCCGTGACGATCTCGACGGACCGCACGTTGTCGCAGGTGAACCCATACTTGCGCGCCAGCCTGCCCAAGCCGCCGCCGAGCGTGAGGCCCGCAATGCCGGTGTCCGAGGCTGTGCCCAATGTGGTGATGAGCCCCGAGGCCTGCGTTTCCCGGTCGAGCTCGCCGAGCAGCACGCCGGGCTGCGCCCGCGCCGTTTTCGCGGCGGCGTCGACGCGAATACCTTTCATACTGGACAAGTCGATCACCAGCCCGCCATCGCAGACCGATTGACCTGAGATGCTGTGCCCACCGCCACGCACGGCAGTGACGATGCCGGTGGAGCGCGCAAAGTTGACCGCCTGAACGACATCCGGTGCGCCGGCACAGCGCGCGATGAGCACCGGATGCCGGTCGAACGATCCGTTCCAGAGTTTGCGGGCCGTGTCGTAACCGTCCTGCCCCGCCTCCAGCAGCCCGCCCTTCAGGCTCGCCGCGAATTGCCTGACGTCAGACCGTGTCAGTACGAGCGGCTTTCCCGAGCGGTCGAGTGCCGGAATAGAAGCGGTGCCGGCCTCAGTGCTGCCGGCGTCGGCCCAGAGCCTGCCGGCGGGAAGTGCCGCACAGAGCGTCGTAGCAAGCGTGCTCTGGACGAAGCGCCTGCGGCCAATAGTGCCCGGCCCGACAGGGCCCCTGCTTCCTCTCATGGTCCGGCATCCCCTCAGCTGAAATACAGCTTCAGCGCTGTGTCGGAGATTCTGCGCCGAATACGCGCATCCGGCACCCAGGCGGCGAACTCCTCGATCGCATCGTCATACGACATGGCCGCTTCGTGGCCGACGAACGGACAATCGCTTCCCCAGACCAGCCGCTCCGGGCCCGCATGCTTCAGCAACGCCTGGGCGAGTTCCCGCGCCAGCGGCACGGTCACGCCGCGCATCGACTGGACCTATGAGAGCAGCCAGGTGATCAGCGGCACGTCAACCAAGTACAACTATCTGCTGCCCGCGCGTTCCCTGTTCAATGGCCGCGTCACTTACGACAATACCGACCATGACTTCACTCTCGCGGCGGGCGTGACGAACCTGTTCAACAAGTTCTACTACGTGAACGTGTTCGACTATCAGCCCATCGGCTTCCCGCAGACGGACGCGCAGCCCGCTCACCCGCGTGAGTGGTATGTCACGCTCAAGAAACGGTTCTGAGAATCTAAAGACCGCCAGCCACGACGAGGTTCGCGCCTGTAACGTACGAAGCGGCGTCGGACGCCAGGAAGAGGACGGTGTTGGCCACCTCTTCCGGCGTGCCGGCGCGCTGCACGGTGCGCGCTTCGCACCGACTTCCAGTTTCCCCGGCCGATGCATTTCCGTAACGATGGGACCTGGCGAAACCGCATTCACGCGGATGCCGACTGCGGCGACTTCGCGCGCCAGCCCGCTGGTCAGACTATCCATTCCGCCTTTCGAGGCGGCGTACCAGACGAACTCACCCGGCGAGCCATAAAACGCGGCGCGCGAAGACAGCAGGACGATGGAGCCACCCGTTCCGCCGCGAGCTGTCGACATGCGTCGCACGGCCTCGCGTGAACAGAGGAGCGCGCCGCGCAGATTCACGTTGAGCACCTGATCGATGGTGTCCGTCTCGGCATCGGCGAGTGTGGAGGCCGGGCCGGTAATTCCACTGTTGTAGACCATCACGGCGAGCCGCCCCAGGCGGTCGGCCTCCGCGAAGACGCGCTGGATGTCTTTTTCGTTCGCCGTGTCGGCCAGCACCGCACTGGCCTGCCCGCCTGCGGCTTTGATGCGCTCGACCACCTGGCCTGCGCGGTCCGGGTTCTTCACGAAGGTGAGCAGCACGTGAAAGCCCTGCCGGGCGGCGCCAAGCGCCACGGCCTCACCAATACCTCGGCTGCCACCCAGGATCACCAGAACCGGTGCGGTCATCGCCTCTCCTCCTCAGGACTATCGACCCATCTTAACCTCCGGGGGGCGGACGAGAACTTGCCTGCCACGGCACCGCCTCTTGCTGTCAGGATAGGATC
>JBDTUL010000288.1:0-7950 GCA_040007735.1 Gammaproteobacteria bacterium
GACTGCGACGTCGCCATCATGGCCTCCAACCTGCCCATGTACAGCCGCGAGATGATCGCCAGCGTCATCAGGAAGGCGCACGACGCGCTGCTGCCGGGCGGCGAGATGCACCTCATCGGCGAGACCACGAACGATGAGCGCACCGGCCCGTGGGGGCCGGCCTACTGGGGCCTCGGCCAGGCCGTGGGCGCCTCGCTGGGCCTCGCCCATTCGGAAGCCGACGTGATCGGCTATTTCCGCGCCGCCGGCTTCACCGATGTCGGCGTGCACGAGTTCATCGCCGGCTCGCTCAGCCGCATTGCCGGCACTAAGGCGAAGTGACGCATCCGGCGAGCCGCTCCCATGTTCCACACCGTGATCTGCGAACTGCTCGCCATCCGCTATCCCATCCTGCAGGGTGCCATGCAGGGGGGCGGCGGCGTCGAGCTGGTGGCGGCCGTGAGCGAGGCCGGCGGGCTCGGTGTGCTGCCGACGTTCGGCGGCACCGACCAGAAGCTCAGGGCCGACATCGCCGCCGTGCGCGCCCGCACCAACCTTCCGTTCGGCGTAAATATCATGCCGATGGGCCGCGGCATCACGGAGCGGTGCGCGGGCACGTGCATCGAGCTCGGCGTGCCGATCGTAACAACGGGGCGCGCCGATCCCGGCGAGGCGGTCGTGCGGCGGCTCAAGGCGGCGGCTATCAAGGTTGTCTCCGTAGTCCCGACGGTGGAGCATGCGCGACGCATGGAGGCGGAGGGCGTCGATGCCGTCGTGGCGTCGGGCGCGGAGGCCGGCGGGCACGTCGGCACCGTCTCGACATTGCCGCTGGTGCCGCAGGTGGTCGACGCGGTGCGGATTCCGGTGCTGGCCGCCGGCGGCATCGGCGATGCGCGCGGCTTCCTCGCCGCGTTTGCACTGGGGGCCGTCGGCATCCAGATGGGCACGCGCTTCATGGCGACCACCGAGTCCAACCTCAACGACTGGGGCCGCGAGCAGCTCCTTGTCATGCGCGAGACCGACACCATCGTTACCCGCGCGATGACGGGGGCTACCGTGCGCTGTATCAGGACGCCCGAGATCGTCGCCTACGAAGAGGCGCTCGCCCGCAATGCCGACGCCGGCGAGGTGAGTGAGCTCAAGCGTCGGGTGCGCGGATCGCGCAACGAGGAGAGAAAAGCCGACCGGCGGCAGTCGGCTGCCGGCCAGATAGCCGGCATGATCCGCCACATTGCGCCCGTTCGCGATCTCATCGATGGCATGCTGGCCGAGGCCGCGCAGCTGGCTGAAAGATTGCCAAGTATTGCGAAAGGTTGAGGCATGGCCTTGAAAAATTGGCGTATCCCGTACTGGCGAAACCATGCCTACATCGCTGCGTCCCTCTCAGACCGCAGGTATCCGATCGCACTGCATGAGTCTGAAGCTGGCCCGAGACTGAAGAACGCCGTTCAGGCGTAACCCGACGCGATCGGATGGATTGGGGACATTGGTGTCCATCTGCTCGCCCACTTTCCGAAGCTGATGGTAGACCGACCGTGACCGTCGTGGCAGCTTGACGCGGGCAGATCGCCCCGACCAGACCATGTGCCGGGGCGCAACACAAGTGTGGCAGCGGGTGTAATCTGGCGCCGCGTCAGTTCTTCGCGCGCATCGATGCGAGATAGCTTGAGATGCGGGCTTTGATTGAGCCCTTGGTCACTGAGCGCACCAACTCGGCCATGTCGGCATCGCGCGTGTCGCCGCTCACGCGGTCGAGGATGCGGGCGGTGACGTTCGCGTCCTGCGTCTCGGCGATGGAGCGTGTGCGCGTGATGATCTCGGGCCACTGCACTTGCGCGCACAATTCTTGCGCATAGCCGCACCTCAACGCCTCGTCAGCATCAAACGGACCGTCGCGAAACAGCAACCGGCGCGCATGATCGGCACCGATGAGATTGGCGAGCCGCCGCGTGCCCAGAACGACACCGAACTTGGGGCCGGGCATCCGGAACCGAGTGCCCGGCGCGGCGACCCGGAAATGGCAGGCGGCGAATAGGTCGGCGGCGGCACCGTAGCAGGCACCGTGGGCGAGCGAGAGCGTGGTGAAGGGCGCGTGGTAGACAGCCTGCAGCAACTCCTCGACACGCACGAAGCGCAGCAGCAGATCGCCATCGGTCATCGAATCGAGCCCACCGAGATCGAAGCCGCCGGAGAATCCCTTACCCTCGCCCGATACGACGAGCAGGCGCGTGCCGTCCGAACAGGCCGCGGCGATCGCATCCGCGATACCCTCGACTAGCGCGTCGTTGAAGGCATTGAGCTTGTCGGGCCGCGCGAGGCGAACATGGGTCACCGCACCTTCGCGCGTGGTCGCTACATGCGCCGTCATGCGCCATCCTCCTTTGCGGCGAGCCATTCGCCGAAGACCTGGTCGGTATGCTCGCCGAGCGTCGGTGGCGAACGATGGATCTCGAAGTCGTAGCCCGTCATTGCTACGGGGAATGCCGTCGTCCTGGTCTTCACGCCGTTCGGCAGCGTCAGGTCGCGGACAAGGCCCATGTGGGTGACGTGCGGGTCGGCCAGGATCTCGGGATACGTGTTGATGGGCGCACAGGGAACGCCGCGCCGATCCATCTCGGTCAGCCACTCGGTCGCCGTGCGCAGCGCAAGGCGAGGTTCGAGTAACTGGGCCAGCTCGCCCTGGTTCTTCGCGCGCAGCATCTGCGAGGTGAAGCGCGGGTCGGCCGCAAGCTCCGGCATGCCCACGGCTTCGGCCACTTCGCCCCACAACTTGTCGTTGCCGGCAGCGATGATTAAGTAATCGTCCTTCGCCTTAAACGCCTGATACGGCGCGTTGCGCGGATGCGCGGAACCCAGCGGTTGCGGCGTGCTGCCAGTGCCAAAATGCTCGCTCGTCTGCAATGCAGCGACACCGATGAGGCAGGCAAGCATCGAGCAGTCGATGAACGCACCGGTGCCGGTAGCGCGTGCCTCCATCAATCGGGCGAGGATCGTATAAGCGCCGTAGAGCCCCGCGCAGAAGTCGCCGACAGGTACGCCGCACTTGACGGGCGGGGCGCCCGGCTCGCCGGTCACGCTCATCAGGCCGCTCATGCCCTGCACTGTGACGTCGAACGCGCCCTTCTTGGCGTAGGGGCCGGTAGAGCCGTAGCCGGAGATAGAACAGTAGACGAGCCGCGGGTTGGTCGCGCTTAACGCTTCGTAGCCGAGCCCCAGGCGATCGAGTACGCCGGGGCGGTAGTTCTCCAGCAACACATCGCAACGCTCAGCGAGTTGCTTGAGCCGCGCCACCGCCTGCTTCTGCTTCAGGTCGACGACGATGCTGCGCTTGTTGCGATTGACCGAGGCGAAATTCTCACTGAACACCTCACCACCGCGACCCGGTGTACTGAGTGGTGGCCACGCACGCATGCCATCGCCGCCGTCCGGGCGCTCCACCTTCACCACGTCGGCGCCGAGATCGGCCAGCAGCGAACCCGCGAACGGTCCCGCAGCGATCTGCCCGAACTCGAGTACGCGCACACCCTCGAGCGGGCCTTTCGATCCACGCGACATGATCTGATCCTCTCGGGTTTACGGGGCGTACCGGATGGCTGCGCCGATCCTACTGCTTCACCTTCACTTCGAATGGGCGCTCGGACTTCGCTTCGGGGTCGAACTCGGAGCGTCCGGTGTAGTTGATGTGGCGGCCGTAGGTGTGCAGCGAAATGGACAGTGACTTGCCCGTGTTCCATACGCTGTGAATAGCGTTGGGCGTGCACGCAGAGACTTGGCCGGCGCGGATGGTCGCATCACCGGTCTTGACCAGCTCCGCGTAGCCCTTCTTGGAGCCGTCGTCGACGCGCTCCCACTCGATCTCGTACTCCTCGCCCGCAATGCCCGCGACCACCGCCCAAGTCAGATGATTGTGCGGCTTGGTGCCCCGGTCAGGCATCCATGTAAGCACGAACACGGCGAGGTCGTGATTGGGCTCCTCGTGCAGCAGGTGAACGCCGAAGCCTTGGCTCTCGTCGACCTGAAGAAACTGTTCTTTCATCCAGCCCGGCGTGTTCGCGAGTTTGAGCGCCAGCGGCTTTATGCGCTTGGTAATGGCGCTCGTGTCGGTCTCTTCCGCGGTGATCTTGCGAATGTCCGAGACATACGCCTCCAAGCTATACGTTGCATCTGGCATGACATTCTCCCAACACGCCTTGTCGTTAAATCTCATGCTCGCATTCGCGCGCGCGCGAGCATAGAGTTTTCCTAAGATCTCTCCGCCACGGAGTCCAGTCGATGCCGACCGCGCGAACTTTTGCTTTCGTAGGCAGTTCGTCGACGGCGCGCCCATGCGCAATCCAGCGCGTCGTCAGCAGGATGAGCCGTGCATGCTCCTGCGATCGCCGCCACGGCCGGTCTTCGGATCAGTTGGGCATAATCCGCGTGTCGAGGCGATTGCCGACCTGGAGCAGGGTCAGAGAGCGTGGAGGTGCTCGCGCTCGACCTTCAGCCGAGCTTGGCCGATCCCGCCCGGGCGCAATCCTCGTCCTCCTGTGCAGTGCCGCCGCCACCTCCGTAGGCGCCGACCAATGCACCGTTGCGGAAGAGCGGCACAGCACCCTGGCCATAGAACATGTGGTTGCCTTCGGCCATCATGATGCCGCGCAACGTCGGGTGATCGGCGCGTGCCGTGAGGTCGCCGCTAGGACGGCGGAACGCGGCGGAGGCGACGGCCTTGCCCTGGCTACCATAGGACCCGACCCACATATGGCCCCGTCCATACGCTGGAAGGCGAGCAGGTGGCCGCCGACGTCGAAAACGGCGATGTTCATCTTGGCGCCGATCTGGTTCGCCTATTCGATGGCGCCAGCAATTACGCGATTGGCTTCTCCGAGTGTCAGGGTCATGGGCTCCTCCAAGAGCGAAACGCGACATGGGCGTCGACAGCAACATTGTAGGCCCATTCGTCGAAACTGGGCACGGCACCACAAAAGAAGTGGCGATATTGTACTTGACGTACCCACTCCGATGCCTTATATAATGAAGGCACAGGAGATCGCCGCCATGTCCATTCTTTCCGAGCCCCAGTTCCACAACGAAGAAGCCGCCTACGCTTGGGTCGAGGCTCACGTTTGGCCGGAAGGTGCCACTTGCCCCAAGTGCGGCGAGCGCGACCGGGTGTCCAAGATGGCTGGCAAGAGCACCCGCATCGGCACTTACAAGTGCTACTCGTGCCGCAAGCCCTTCACCGTCAAGGTTGGCACGATCTTCGAGGACAGCCATATCGCGCTGCGCATCTGGCTTCAGGCGTTCCACCTGATTGCGTCCAGCAAGAAGGGCATCAGCTCGAACCAGCTTCACCGCACGTTGGGCGTCACGCTCAAGTCGGCGTGGTTTCTCGGCCATCGCATTCGCGAAGCGATGCGCGCTGGCGGGCTCGACGTCCCCATGGGTGGCGCTGGCGGTTCCGGTATCGTCGAGGCGGACGAAACCTTTATCGGCCGCAAGAAGGGCGTGGCCAAGAAGCGCGGTGGCATGTCCCACAAGAACGCCGTCCTGTCGCTGGTCGAGCGTGGCGGCGACGTGCGCAGCTTCCATATCGACAAGGCGAACGCCGCCAACATCATGCCGATCGTCCGTGAGAACGTCGCCAAAGAGGCGCGTATCATGACCGATGACGCTGGCCAGTACCGCCATCTGGGCGACGAATACGATCACGAGGCCGTGCGGCACGCCGCTGGCGAGTACGTGCGTGGCGAGGCTCACACCAACACGCTGGAAAACTACTACTCGGTGTTCAAGCGCGGCATGAAGGGCGTCTATCAGCATTGCAGTGAGCAGCACTTGCACCGCTACGTTGCCGAGTTCGATTTCAGGTATAACAACCGCGTCGGGCGTGGTCTGGACGACAAGCAGAGAGCCGCTAAGGCTCTCAAGGGTGTCGTCGGCAAGCGCCTCACGTATCGGCCGACTGACAGGAAAATGAATGGCGAAAGCACAGAAGCCTAAGCCGCCAGCCAATGCCGACGACAAGGCGCAGTCCGAGCGGTTCATCGATACCGCTCGGGAATACGGCGCGGACGACGGGCGCGAAAAATTTGAGCGCGCGTTCAAGAAGGTTGTTCCTCAACGTCGATCTTCTCAAAAGGGGCGCCCAGATAGTTGACGGTGGCGGAGATTGTGCGATCAGAACGGCCGCCAGTCTTGATGGCCTTAGCCATCTCAACAATCACTGCTGCCGCTGAATTGAAAAGTGTGTGTGCGTCTATTTCTTCGACCACCACCATTTTGTGAATTACCGGGTTCCGGTCAAATTCAGTAAAATCCTTGAGATGACGAAGTGTGTTTGCGCTCGGCAGCAAATCCTTTTTCTCCTTGGCCGTGTGCATATCCCCGAGCGCGCTCACCATTTGCCCCATCGTAAGATCACCGATCGCCAAGTTCGGCAGGTAAAGCGCGCAGAATTGCTTTAGAACGCACTCAACCGCGCGCGCCGAATGAAAGCCGGACGCCGCGCAAAGACCGAATGCCAAGCAACGCCCCGCAGCCTTCAATTCCGCTCGAGCGAAGTCATCAACAATGTCAATAACGGTGTGATGGATGTGCTTGTCTGCGTTGTCCACTAGACCGTCAATTTTATAGATTCCCCGCTCAGGCACGGCATAAGCTGCCATCTTCTTAAGCTCGGCGCTGAACTGATGCTCGAAGACGTCGATGTTGCTGCGCACTTGGAACCATTGCCATGGTTCAGGTGCCGGCCCCGGAGGGCTACTAGTGCTCTGCCCATCGAGCAAGACAGTCATTCGCGTGACGCTGCCAAGCAGGTTCTCCGCTGCATCATTCGAAAAAACTATCTGGAATGGGTTGCCTGACAGCAGCCGTCTGAGTTGGTTTTGCGCCGTCCAGACAGCGTATATCTGATCCGCTGTCTGGGCCGATGAGTGCTCGCTCGCTCTGGCCGACTCCTTAAGCAGAGATAGTGCGGCCCCTAGTTCGTAAATTGGATATTGATCAATGGGCTCCACGTCGCGCGCCTTCCGCAAAGAGGATGCAATTGCTATGTGGTTCATAGCCTAGCCCTCCCTGCCGGGTACGTCAAGTATAACATCGCCAAAGAAGTGGGATCCACTGAGGGTGTCGGCTGGTCCTTCGATGCCGACCGCCGCGCTCGACACGGCGGGGATCAAATTGCGGGCAGCGCTGAATGGCGGCTTGTGTATTACGACGCAGACAGGCGAACGGCATGAAGCTGCCGGAGTTGGAAGTGATTTGAGACCTTCAGACGGTTCCATTGCCTACTGCGCGATTTAGCCTCCATCGATTATCAGTTCGGTGCCGGTGACGAACGATGCCTCATCGGATGCGAGGTACAAAACCCCATTGGCGACATCCATCACCTCGCCCAAGCGGCGCAGCGGCGTGACTGCGGCCTTGGACGCGCGTCCAGCCACGTTCGTATTGTTGAGCATTGTCGGTAGGTAGCTTGGATCGACAAAATTCACTCGTACTCCGATCGGCCCGAACCGCACCGCGGCGGTCTTGGTGAAGATTCGCACCGCGCCTCTCGATGCGCTGTAGCCGGGGTGGCTGTCTCGACCGGCAGCGGGTTGAAGTCGAGAGGCTCGGTGAAGCTCGATGATCACCCAATACCGACCGTTCGTCGCGGAGAAATACCCCAATCCAGTCGCATAGCAGCGAAATCTGGCGTCCAGCCCTGTCGACTGGGGCGCACAAAAAGCACACGCCGTCTGATCACCCGTGCCTCGGGGCGGCAGGTCTTGGCCCGCGCCGTCGGTTCGCGATGTCGCATGAAACGTCTGCTAATCGCGGTACACCGGCCTCAATCGCCGCTCGTCCCGACTGCCGTTCGTGACCTGAAGCAGACGTTTCGAAGTCCGCAGCGGTGCAAGGCAAACGTCCATCGTAGTCGTGTCTGCACACTAGTGTTCTGTCTTTGACGGAGGATTCCGCTGGTCGGGCAAATCAGTCATACTT
>JBDTUL010000289.1:0-7948 GCA_040007735.1 Gammaproteobacteria bacterium
ACATGACAGTGATGATCGCCATGACCAAGGCGAACGTGTTGCACGAGCCGGTCATCGAGGAGTTCGAGCTGATCACGGATCAACGCGCCACGCGCTGGGCCGAGGCGTACTACCTGCACAACGATCTGGTGGAGAACATGAAGTTCCGCGCGAAAGGGGTGTTCTTCGCCGGCGCCCTGCAGATCGACCAGTTTGGCAACAGCAACCTCATCGGCACCGGCACGAATTATCACGCGCTCAAGTTCCGCGGCCCCGGCGCCATCGGCGTCTGCAATGCCACCGTGATGAACAGTCGCTTCCATCTGGTTGTGAATTCACACGACAAACGTACGTTCGTGCCGAAGTGCGATTTCGTATCGGCGTTTGGATGGGGGGAGGGCGGCGAGACGGCTCGCACACAACTGGGGTTGCCGGGCGGCGGCCCACGCTATGTGGTCACACCGCTGGCGGTGATGGATTTCGAAGAGCAGTCCAAGCGCATGCGACTGAGGAGCCTGCACCCCGGGGTCAAGCTCGAAGAGGTGGTTGCGCGAACCGGCTTCGAGCTCGTGATTCCGCCGGATGTCGCGCAGACCGAGCCGCCGACCGCCGCAGAGCTGAACATCTTGCGCACCCGCATCGACGTGCGCGGCGCGCTGCGAAACTTACGGAGCTGATGCGATGACCAAAGAGTGGGCAACGAAGATCAGCCGCGTGCTGGACGGCCGGGTGCTGATCCGCGGCTATTCGCACGAAGGGTTGATAGGCGATCGCAGCTACGCAGCGGGGGTGTTCCTGACATTGCGTGGCGAGTTGCCGACGGCCGCCGAATTGAAAATGACCGAGGCCTTGCTGAATAGCTTGCTGGACCACGGCTTTGTGGCTGCCAGTGTGCTGGCCGCGCGCTATTGCGCTTCGGGCAATCCGCAAGTCATTCCGGCCGCGGCAGCGGGCCTGCTGACCGCAGGCAGCAACACGATCTCGCCGCAGCACGGCGCGCAGTTCATCGAGGATGCGTTTCAGGTGATGAAGCGCGATGGGCTGACGCTCGAGGCAACCGCGCAGCGGGTGGTGGAGCAGGTGCGGGCGTCGAAACGCCGCATTCCCGGTTACGGCCACCCCACGCACAAAGCCGGCGACTTCCGTGCCACCAAACTTTGGAAGGTGGCGGAAGAGTGCGGTTTCATTGGGGAGCGCACGCGGCTGTATCAGGCGATCCATCGCGAGTTCGTAGCGGTTACGGGCAAGACGGGCCTGTGTATCAACGTAGACGGCGCGCTCGCTTGCATCATGACGGAGATGGGCTTCCGGCCGCTGCAGATGGTGTCCATCGCGGTGCTAGCGGTGATGCCCGGAATCCTGGCGCACGTCATCGAAGAGATCGAAGAGGGCAAGGCGCTGCGCATCGTGCGCGACGCCGACGCGGATTTCATTGGCGTGCCGGAGCGGGCCCTGCCCGCGACGGTCTGAACATCGGACGAGGAAGAGCAACGTGGCTAGAGAAGACAAGGTCAAATGGGACCAGGTTCGTAAATGGGTGAGCCGCGAAGGGCTCGTGACGAAGTGGAAAGCGTACGGCATGCCCGAGGCGCTCGACCCTTTCAGCAGCCGCTTCGTCGACGTGGCACCGATGCCGCGCTGGGACATTCCGTCGAAGATCATGATCTCCACGGCGATCACCGGCGCATTCTTCAGCAAGCGGACCAACCCGCATCAGCCTGTGACGCCGGCGGAGATTCGCCAGTCTGCGCAGGAGTGCATTCTGGCGGGCGCACCGAACATCCATATTCACGTGCGTGACGACGACGGCTTCAACGTGCTCGACATCGGGCGGTTTCGTGAAGTGATCGAACCCCTGCGCGCCAAGTACCCTGAGGTGACATTCGACGGCTGCCTGGTGGCGGTGAATCAGGCCGAGAGCGACGCCATGTCGCCGGCGATCGACACGGGGCTGTTCGACGCCTTGCCCGTGAATACCACGGCCATTTGCTGTGGCGACAGCATGTTCTTCAAGGCGCCGCACGTCGTCATCGAGAAAGCGCGGCTCGTCGAGGCGGCGGGTCTCAAACCTCTGATTGCGGTGTATGACGATGGGGACATCGACAATGCGCGGCGCTTTCTCGTGGAGAGCGGCGTCGTGTCGCAGCCTTTGTCGTGGCTGATCCTGCCCGCGTTGCCCGGGTGCAGCCCCATGCACAACCCGCAGCAGATGGTTGACGGGCTGACGCGAATGGTTCGCGCCATCCGCGACATCGATCCCACGTCTTTCATCATGGTCTGCGCGGCCGGGCGGGCAAGTGTTTACCTGGCGACGCTCGCCGTGCTGCTGGGCTTGCACGTGCGCGTTGGGATGGAAGACACGGTGTGGAAGTACCCGCACCGTGAGGATCTGGTGGAAGCCAACGTGGAGCAGTTCACGCAGATTCGCAATATAGCGGCGGCGCTTGGGCGGGAGCTGATGAGCCCGGCGGAATATCGACAATCACAGGGAATGCCAGCGGTGCGTGCCCTCCCGAAGGAGGCCGCTCGTGGCTGATCTATCCGGCAAAGTCGCTTTGGTCACCGGCGGTGCGCGCGGCATCGGGCAGACCACTGCCCTGGAACTGGCACGGTGTGGCGCGCACATTGCCATCGCAGACAGAAAACTCGAGCAGGCTGAAGAAACCGCGGCCGGGTGCCAGAAGGCGGGCGTTCAGGCGGCGGCGTTCGGGCTCGACCAGGCAGATGCGCAGAGTGTGGAAGATTGCGTGGCGGCGGTGGTGTCTCGCTTCGGGCGCATCGATGCGCTGTTTGCCAATGCCGGCACGGGGCGGTTCGCGCCACTGGTGGATATGCCGAAGAAAGACTTCGACCTGATCGTGCGCATCAATCTGAGCGGCACGTTCTACGTGTGCCAGGAAGTCGCTCGCTGCATGATCCGGCAGGGGACGGGAGGCAAGATGGTGCTCAGTGCGTCCTCTGGTGCGAGGGTCATCGCGGACCAGTTGGGGGCTTACTGTGCATCGAAGGCCGGCGTGGTAAATCTTGCCAAGCATCTGGCCTCTGAGCTCGGCAACTATCGCATCAACGTGAATGCCATTTGCCCCGGCGTGGTGGAGTCGGGCATGACCGGCCCGATGCTGGCGAAAGAAGAGTGGCGGCGGATGCTCGCACGCCAGACTCCGGCAGGCCGCTGGGGGCGCACGGAGGATGTCGCGAAGCTCGTAGCCTTTCTGCTGTCTGACGATGCGGCGTACGTCAACGGCGAAGACATCATGATCGATGGCGGCTCCACGCTGCACGGGGCGCCGCGCTGGTACTCGCTGGATTACACCGAAACTAACGTGTGCGACTGGGAGGCCACGCAAGGCCACTATCCCTACGCCGGCTGAGGGCGGCGTGATGAGCAAGGGCTTTCTGCTGGTAACGATGGAGCCGCCGGCCAGTCTCGAAGAGGAATTCAACGACTGGTACGACACGGAACATGTGCCGGAGCGGCTTGCTGTTGCCGGCTTCGAGACGGCGACGCGGTATGTCTGCACGGCGGGCTGGCCGCGATATGTCGCGTTCTATGATCTGAGCTCGCCGGAGGTTATCGACTCTTCCGGCTACCGCGCGATTTCAGGCGATCGGTTTTCGCCGTGGACGAAACGCATGCTGACGCGCGTTCGCGGCTTCTACCGCGTCTACGGCGAGCAAATCTATCCAGGGCCCGCCCTCTCGCTCACTGCAGGCCGAGTGCTGATGCTCCGCGCGCGCGCTTCGTCGGAAATTCCCGTGGCCGACTGGATCGAGACCGCGCGACGCACATTCGACTCCCGAAGCGATTTCCGCCAGCTGCGAATCTTCAAAGGCGCGGCCGCCCTCGGCGGAGATCTGCTGGCGCTCGTGGAGCTCGACGTGGCCCCCGCGCCCGCAGCCATCGACGTCAGCCGCTTCGGCGCGCTCTCTCGCCACATCGACCTCTGCAACGAGTATCTGCGCTACTCGATCGGATAGCGGTGCCTATCTCGACCGCCTGCGAAGCACATCTGCGAAATAGCGCAGCCGGCAACGCACGCGACCCGTTCAAAGGTGGTGCTGTTTACGCCAGAAAAGCGGTAGCGGAAAAGCGTTGTCCTCCCATCCCTCGAATATCCCCCCATCGCTTCGATTTGGACGTCTAGACCCATTTGAGTATAATCGAAGAAATCGAAGTCGGGGATTGGCACGCCGAAACCCGACTTGGATCTGATCGAAGAGCGATTGAAGCAGGCTGCAGCCTGGTCTCGCAAACGCGGACAAGGAGCGACCTGATGCAAGAGGAGCAGACCCGGATGGCGCGACGAAAGAAGCAGGTCCCTACCCACGAGGCAGGCTCACGCAACGTTTACGCTGATCTGGGGTTTCCCGACGCCGAGGAGATGCTCGTCAAGGCGCGGCTCGTAAACAAGATATGCGAGATCATTGAGGAACGCGGTTACAGCCAGACGGAAGCCGCGCGGCACCTCGGCGTGCCGCAGCCCAAGCTGTCAAAGCTGATGCGGGGTCAGTTCAGAGGAGTTTCCGAGCGCAAGCTGATGGATTGCCTCACGCGGCTGGGCAAGGACATCGAGATCGTGGTTCGCGAACGCGCTCGAGGTCGGAAGCTCGGTCACGTGTCAGTAACGTTTGCCTAGCCGTGTTCGGCAGTTTCCACGCAGACTACGTGTAGAAGTCTTCCTCGATCCATTCGATTGCGCCGCGTTGATTCGTGGCGCGGCGATCTGTCAGGCGGTGCTTCCGATGCGGTGTCGTCTAATTCGCCGACGGTGAATGCCAGCAAGAGCGTGTCGGGTGGTGCCGCAGCGAATGCGGGGAAAGTGTCCGGCAGCACGCAGTCCAGCGGCAACAGCGGTGTGAGCGCGAATCGCAACGGCGCCAGTGTGAGCGGCAATGGTTCCGTTTCGGGTGAAGGCACGGCGCAGGCGCCGCGCTGATCCAACCTCTCCTGGCCTCAAACGTGTCGGCGGTCAGGGAGGGCCGCCGACTCCAGACGAAGCGTGGGGCGTGATCAGATAACGCGCCCCGGCTTTTCAGACGCCAGCATCTGACGGAGCGCGTCCAGATTCGCCGGTTTGATCAGGTGCTCATCGAACCCGGCCGCGCGGGCCAGGCGAATGTCATCGTCACGCCCGTAGCCTGTCAGCGCCATGAGGTACAGGTTCGGTTCGGGTGAAGCTTTGCGCAGGCGCTGCGCCACTTCATAGCCGTTCATTCCCGGCAGCCCGATGTCGATCAGCGCCATGTCGGGGTTGAAAGTCTGGGCGAGCGCCAACGCGCCCGGCCCGTCATTCGCGACCGCGACTTCATGCCCCCAGGAGCGGGCGAGCATCATCATCGATTCCGCGGAGTCTTCGTTGTCGTCGACGATGAGCAGCCGGTGCCCGTGTGCGGCGATGTCCGCGGCGGGCAGGGTGACTACCTGCGCCTTGGGCTGCAGTGCCGCCGGCATTTGTTGGCTGCCCGGCAAATGAACCACAAACTCCGTGCCCTTGCCGAGCCCTTCGCTCTGCGCCTCGATGCGCCCGCCGTGCAACTCCAACACCCGCCGCACGAGGTTGAGCCCGATGCCCAGGCCACCGCCCGAGCGGGCCAGGGACGCATCGATCTGCGTGAACAGATCGAAAATGCTTTCCAGGCTCTCTCGAGCGACGCCGATGCCGTCGTCACGCAACGAAAGCACCGCCTCACCGTCGCGGAATTCGAGGCGCAGGCCGATGTGACCGTTGTGATGCGTGTACTTGGCGGCGTTCTCCAGCAGATTCAGGATGACTTGTTCAAGCCGAACCGGATCGCCGTGGACATAGATGGGGCGCTCGGGCAGCGTTAGTGTGAGTTCCTGCTTCTGCTGCTCGAACCGTATGCGACTGGCGTCCGCGGCATGCTGTACGATCGAACCGATGTCGACAGCTTCGCGTTTCAGCAGGATCTGGCCGCGACTGATGCGCGCAACATCGAGCAGTTCATCCACGAGGCGCGCTAGCCGCTGAGTCTGCCGCTCGATCATCGAATGAAGCTTCACGGAAGCCGGGTCCACGTCGACCAGTCTCAGCAGGTGGATCGCGTGCGCAATGGGCGCAAGGGGTGTTCGCAGCTCATGTGCCAGCATCGCGAGGAACTCGTCCTTGCGGCGCCCCTCGCTGCGCTGGATGTCGCTGGCGGCGTGCTGTTCGGTCACATCCTCGATGGCGAGCAAGATCAGCTCCGCACGATCGCCCTCGCCGCGAATCTTGCGCGCATTGAGGGACATGACTCGTTCGCCGATCGTGGCGACGGATCGGCTCATCTCGTGCGAGTCCATGGGCTCGTTGTGGGACAGCACGGCCAGGAGCCGTTCGCGCAGGAGCGGTGTGTTCCACTGGCCATCGCCCAAGTCATAGATGATGTGGTTTTCCACCTTTTCGGGAGTCGTCTTGAAGTCTGTGTAGAACGCATGGTTGGCGCGCAGCACCCGAAGCTCGCCATCGAGCACCAGCAACGGTTCCCTCACGGTTTCGACAATGACTTCAGCGTAGGCACGCGCGTGCTCGGAGATCTGGCGTGCCTTGCGCAGCTCGGCGTTGAGCACGGAGAGCTCCCGATTCCGGCTACCCAACTCGTCATTGGTCGTCGTCAGTTCCTCGTTCGCGGACTGCAACTCCTCTTTTGCGGTCTCCAGCTCTTCGTTGGTGCTCTGAAATTCCTCGTTGGCGGAAAGCACCTCTTCGTGAGCGGACTTGAGCTCTTCCTTCACAGACTCGTGTTCCTGCAGGGTGGCCTGCAGGTAGTCACGCGTCGCTGTGCTTTCTCGCTCGAGCTGCGCGAGCCGCCGATCCTTCTCGGATTCGGGCAGCGCGGCCAGCAGGAGCGGTTGCTGCGCACGCCTGCCGTCCGGTCGACGCGAGCCGTCTTCGAACAGGATCAGATAGCAGCGTTCCGCGCTCAAGCGTCGCAGCGGGATGACTTCGATGCTGACATCGCGCAAGTCATTCACACTGAGGCCGCGGCGAGTGATCTCACGGCCTGTGTCACGGGCTTCCTGGATGGCAGGGGTGATCTCGATCAGCAGCTCGGGCCGCGTGACGCGATGCAAGTTCAGGCTGGGCGAACCGCTTGCGTGTTCCAGGAAACGGCCGATCTCATCGCGGAACTGCAGAATGTTCAGGGCTTCGTCCACCAGCACGCTCGCCGGCGCATAGCGCGCGATCAGCAGCCGATCCGCTTCGCGGAGCGCGGCATCTTCGTCGACGAGAGCGGACTGCTCGCCCGCACCGATGTTCGGTGTCCGATGGCGCGAGCCGATGCCTGCAATCCTCAGATCGAGGCCGCTCCCAGGCTGCGACGCCTTGCGGGTGTAGAAGCGCAGCTGAGTGTCGGCGAGGTCGAACAGGTCGGCGGCTCCGCCAACGGTTTCCGAGGGGCCGAGAACGAGAGAGGCGTGCGGGCGCAACGCGTAGTGGAAGATGTGCATCACGCGACGCTGCGTGCTCACGTCGAGGTAGATGAGGACATTTCGGCAACTGATGAGATCGAGTCTCGAGAAGGGCGGGTCGCGAGTAACGTCCTGGCGCGCGAAGATGCATAGATCGCGGATAGTCTTCGCAACGACGTAGCCGGAGTCGTTCCTGACGAAGAACCGCTCGAGGCGCTCGCTCGAGACTTCCTGAACGATGTTCGGCGAGAACGTTCCCGCGCGGGCGATCTCGATCGCCGATTCGCTCACGTCGGTGCCGAAGATCTGCACGCCAACGGAGCCAAGCCGGTCGCCGAGATGTTCGACCAGTGCGATGGCGATGGAGTACACCTCTTCGCCGCTTGCGCACCCGGGCACCCAGATCCGGATCGGGTCCTTCGGCGAGCGGCCTTCGCTCAGCCGTGGAAACACCTGCGTGCCCAGGCCCTCGAAGGATTGCGGATCGCGGAAGAACCCGGTGACGCGGATCAGGAAATCCTGGTAGAGACCGGCCGTTTCGAGCGGGTCGCCTTCGAG
>JBDTUL010000290.1:0-7945 GCA_040007735.1 Gammaproteobacteria bacterium
ATGCGCAACGACCTCACCGAGCGCCTTGCGGCCACGGTCTACAAGCAGGGTGAGGCGAAGCAGAAGGGCGGCGACAGCGCGGGCGCAATCGAGGATTTCCTGCGCGTCGCGAGTGTTGCACCGAGCTCTGCCATTCGCTCCACGGCGGAGTACGACGCGGCCACCCAGCTCATCACTCTCAAGCAATGGGATCGGGCCATCAGCGTGCTGGAGGATTTCCGCCGCGCTTATCCCAAGAACGATTTGATTCCCGAGGCGGGCCGCAAGCTCGCCGTGGCTTACACGGAAGCGGGCCGCTCCGGTCAGGCGGCGGTGGAATTCGAGCGCATCGCGACCGACCCGAAGGAAGATCGCAAGGTGCAGCGTGAGGCGCTCCTGCAGTCCGCCGACCTGTACACCAAGGCGAACAACATGCCGAAAGCGGTGTCGATGCTGGAGAAGTTCATCGCCACCAATCCCACGCCCATCTCGGATGCCATGGAGGCGCGCCAGCGTCTCGCGGATATCGCCGGCAAGAATGGCGACGTGGTGAAGCGAGACAACTGGTACCGCGAGATCGTGAAAGCGGATTCAACGGCCGGTGGCGCGCGTACCGATCGCACCAAATATCTGGCGGCCAAGGCGCAACTGTCGCTGGCGCAGCCGGCGCGCGATGCGTTTCGCGGCACTCGGCTGACGGCGCCTTTGAAGAAGAGCCTCGTCGGCAAGCGGCAGGCGCTGGACAAGGCACTGGCGGGTTACAAGCAGGCTGCGGAATACAACGTTGCCGAGGTGACTACAGCGGCTACTTTCGAGACGGCGGAGCTGTATCGCACGCTCTCCAAGGATCTGCTGGCCTCCGAGCGGCCCAAGGCGCTGACTGGCGATGCGCTCGAGCAATACAACACGCTGCTGGAAGAGCAGGTGTTTCCGTTCGAAGAGCAGGCCATCAAGATTCACGAGCTGAACACGGTGCGCGCGAAAGAGGGCATCTACGACGAATCGGTGCAGAAGAGCTTCAAGGTCCTTGCGGAAATGAAGCCCGGACGCTACGGCAAGACGGAGCAGGTACAGGATGTTGTCACTGTACTCAATTAGCACCACCTTGTTCGTGCGCCACGAAGGTGCGCTCGCCAGCCGCCCGGCGATTGGGCGCGCTGGTGGGTGTGGCACATCTGCTCTCAGCCGCCCGGCGATTGAGTGCTCTGGATCTTTGCGGGCATCGAACGCCACCGGCCTTGCGACTACCTCGTTGCAACGTGATGCTTCGTCGCCGTGGTTCGTCGCCTGGGCAGCGGGCCTTGTGGCTGCTGTTATGTTTCTAACAGCTTGTGGAAGCGCACCCTCGAAGCCCGACGAAGACTCAGAGCTTGCGGTTGATGCGCAGGGTAATCTCTCGGGCGGCGCCACTGGCAAATCAACCTCCGCACGCACAACCGCACTCCCTGATGCACCAGTTGCCGGTCAACCCGGCGCTGCGCTTTCCCCAGCGCAACAACAGCCAGTTCCAAAGCGAGCGGCTGCCGACTTCGACCGAGCGGTGGGTCTCATGCGCGCGGGCGACTCAACCAACGCCGAGCTCGAATTCAAGCAACTCGCCACGGGCTACCCGCAGCTGGCCGCGCCGCAAATCAACTTGGGCCTGTTGCAGCGAAAGGCCGGCAGGCTGGAAGAATCCGAGGCCAGTCTCAAGTCCGCCACCGAGCGCAATCCAAACAACGCCGTTGCCTGGAACGAGCTTGGCGTAACGCTGCGCATGCGCGGCCACTTCAAAGAAGCCGCCGACGCCTACCAGCACGCGCTGAGCATCGACCCCAATTTCGCCGCCGCCCATCGGAACCTCGGCGTGCTGATGGATCTCTATCTGGGTGACCCAGAGACCGCCCTGACGGAACTGGAACGCTACAAAGAGCTCACAGGCGAAGAGAAGCCCGTGAACGGCTGGATCGCCGAACTGCGACAGCGCACTGGTAAGCCGCCCGCGCCGCGCCCCGGCGCTGCCAAGCCCGCGACACCGGAGTCAGGCACAGCAGCACCGGAGTCAGGCGCCGCGCCACCGGCTGGAAGTGAATCGACCTCGCCGCCGCAACCCGCCCCTGCGGATGCGGCTCCCGGCAACGGTGTTCAGCCTCCGCAGGCGGCGCCCGCCGCGCCACCGCCGAAGGCAGGAGCAAAGTGATGAAACACTTCATTCACCCGCAGCCTCCTCTGAATGCCGCCACAGGCCGGCTCGACTGCGCAGTTTCCCTATCTTTCAGACGAAATGACCTCGCGGGCCGGTATTCCGGCGACCGTTGCGCCACACGTCTGAACCTTCCGACGCGCATGCTCTCGCTGCTAGCCGTATCAACCTTGATGCTGGCCGTCACGAACCTGTCGTTCGCTCAGGCCCCACCGCGTGAGACGCCGCGTCCGCAGGACATCGACCCGGCGGTCGATACGTCGCGTGCTGGCGCCACTTCGGCAACTCCGGAAGCACCGCGTCCGCAAGATATCGATCCCGCGGTAGACACTTCGCGTGCTGGTGCATCACAGTCCGCACCGGCAACGGAAACCGCGACTCCGTCTGCAAAGAAGCCGGCGCCCCCGAAAGGCGCAGCGACCGCCAACGGTGCAAATGGCCCGGCGGGTGCCGTTCAACCCGGTGGCGCTGCCCGCACCGAGGCGAAGGGCAAGACCAGGGCGCTCGACCGCCTGGAACTGGATACGACGCAGATCACGGGTAATCGTGAGCTGCCGAAGGTGTTGTACATCGTCCCGTGGAAGCGCGCCGACCTCGGCGACCTGGTAGGCAAGCCCGTGAACAGCCTGCTGGACGAAGTGCTGGCCCCTGTGGACCGTGACGTTTTCAAGCGCGAGAACCGCTATTACCGCGCGCTGACCCCGGATGGAAGCCAGGCTGGGAACAAGGCTGCTAGTGGACAGCCCGACGCCCCGACTGGAGCAACCTCGACCCCATCACCCACCCCGTCGAACGCGAGCGGCAGCGCAGCGTCGTCACCTCGGGATGAGAGATAGGTCGCAGCTTTTTCGGCATATGTCATTCAGTTTCTATCATTCATCTTGCACCGCTTGTTTCGTGGGGAGTTACCTCGATGGACCTCTGGACCGCAATCGTTAGATTTTTTCAGGGCGGTGGGGAATTCATGTACCCCATCGCCGTGGTGCTGGTGTTCGGCATGGCAATCGCCGTCGAACGCTACATCTACCTCACTCGCACCGCCTCGCGTAACCGTACGCTGTGGAACGAGATCGTGCCGCTGCTGGCACAGGGCAACTTCCGCCAGGTCGTCGCCATCACTTCGAAGTCGGACTCGGCCATCGGGCACATCCTGAACTACGGGCTCGCCCGCATTCAGTCGGCCCGCCGCCGCGACGACATCGAGAAAGCGATGGAGGAGAGCCTCATGGAAGTGGTGCCGCGCCTGGAAAAGCGCACGCACTATCTCGCCACGTTCGCGAACCTCTCGACGCTGCTGGGCCTGCTCGGAACCGTCATCGGCCTCATCCACGCCTTCGGCGCGGTGGCGGCGGTGAACCCGGCCGAGAAAGCCAACCTGCTGTCGGCGAGTATCTCGGTGGCCATGAACTGTACGGCCTTCGGTCTTATGACCGCGGTGCCCATCCTGTTCATCCATGCCTTCCTGCAGACGAAGACCACCGAGATCATCGATAGCCTCGAGATGGCGTCTGTGAAGTTCCTGAACGCCGTCACCGAGCGTCAGGCGCCGGCACCGGCGCAAGCCTGAACGCAATCCTCTAAGCGGGAAGGTTTTCGCCATGAAGAGGTCCTACGCGACCAAAAAGCTTGCGCGCCACGCGCGCAAGCCGGCAGAGCTGATGCTCGTGCCAATGATCGACATCTTCACGGTGCTCGTGACGTTCCTGCTCATGACCGCGGTCTTCTCGAAGACCGTGGTGCTCGAGATGGACCTGCCGGCCGCCATGACGGAGTTCAAAGAGCCACCGCCCGGCCTGATGATCGAAGTGATGGTGCGCAAGACCCTGCTGCAGGTGGCGGACCGCAACAGCGGCCCGCTCGCCACGCTGCCCAACAATGCAGCGGGTTACGACTATGAAGGCCTCACCAATTACCTGAAGCGCGTGAAGGCGAAGTATCCGGAAAAAACGGATGCGACGATCCTTCTCGAGTCCGACACGCCGTACGACATCCTCGTGCAGGTGATGGACCGCGTGCGGGTATTCGAAACCAAGCAAGGCCCGATGACCGTGCAGGCCGAGCTGTTCCCGGACATTTCAATCGGCGATGCGCCGGCTGCCGATGCATCGCCGAGCGCTCCCGTAGCCGGTGGGGCCGCCCCTGCAGGCGCGGCTGCGAATGGAGAGAAACACTCATGAGCATGTCGAACCGTGCCCGCCGCATGGCTCAGCATCACCTGCGTCACCGCGCCGATGCCGAACTGAATTTGATCCCGCTCATCGACATCCTGTCGGTGATGGTGGCGTTCCTGCTCGTGTATTCCACCGAAGTGGAAGTCATCCAGAACACCAAGGGCATCGAGATTCCGCAGTCCATCGCCATGGCCACGCCGCGCCAGTCGGTGGTGGTCATGATCACGAAGGATCAGTTGTTCGTACAGGGTGAGCTCATCACCAGCATCGCGGAGATCAAAGCCGCGAACACGCCGCTGATCGAGCCTCTGCGCGCTGCGCTGAAGCGCCCCATGCTGGTGGGCGATGTCGCGGCAAAAGACCTTGCCTCGCGAGAGATCACGGTGATGGGCGACAAGGCGCTGCCCTACGATGTGCTGAAGAAAGTCATGGCCACCTGCACGGATGCGGACTACGGCAAGATTTCGCTGGCGGTCCTGCAGAAGGAAAAGCCAGTCGATGCCAGCACGCTAACGCGGGCTTAGAGACCGGAGTCGCACGTGTTGCTCGCCCCTTATTTCCGTACGTATGACCTGGCTTGGGAAGGCGATCCCGAGTCCAGCGGGCGTTTCCGCAAATACCTGCGCATCGGCCTGATCCTGCTGGTGGTGTTCGGCCTGCTGTTCCCGTTACTGCCGCATCCGAAGAAGACTGCGGCCGAGGAAGCCATTCCGCCGCGCCTCGCCCGGGTGATGATCGAGGAGCAGAAGAAGCCGCCGCCGCCGCCCCCGAAGCCGGTGGAGCTGCCGAAACCCAAGATCGAGCCGGAAAAGAAAACCCCGATCAAGCCGCCGCCGGTGGACCTGAAGCAGCAGGCGCGCCAGAAGGCGGAGAAGCAGCTCAACCAGGTGAAAGACGAGCTGGCCGACCTGCGCGAGCAGCTCGACATGAAGCCCCTGGAGCAGACCAAGAACCTCACGGGCGCGGTCGGGGCGGATTCGCACGCCGAGCGCTCCCTGATCACCTCCAAGGTCGGCGTCGGCAGTGGTGGCATCACCTCTGCCAATTCGAGCCGCGGCTTTGGCACGGGCGCAGGCTCGCTGACCGGGCACGATACTGGTGCAGTTGCCTCGAGCATCGCGCGCTCGGGCCTCGATGCGCGCGGCCCCACTCGCAGCGGAAACAGCGGCAAGGCTGCTCGCAGCCGCGAGGAAATCGAGCTGATTTTCGACCGGAACAAGGGCGCCATTTATTCGCTCTATAGCCGGGCGTTGCGCGACCAGCCTGAGCTACAGGGCAAAATGGTGCTGGAGTTCACGGTATCCCCGACCGGTGAAGTGACGATGTGCCGGGTGATTTCCAGCGAATTGAACGATCCTGACCTCGAGAAAAAGATCGTGGCGCGTGTGCGCCTGTTCCGCTTCGAGGCCAAGGATGTCGAGACGATCACCACCACCAAGCCGATCGATTTCTTCCCCGCATGACGGGCGGGGCGGCAGGCTCTCGTGAACCTGCAGTCCGAAATCGCGTTCTTCTCGGAGCTTGCGTTCCTGGACAAGGCACGCCTGCTCAACATGTTCCTGCACGAGCTGGCCGAGGAAGCGCGCAGCACCTACGGGCCCGGTGCCGACACGGTGCACGACTCGGCACACCTGCGCTTCGTCAATGAGATCGTCCACCGCCTGACCCGGCTCATCGAGCAGTTCCTGGCGGAGGACCGCGCCCGGCCCGCCGATGACGTGGTCCTGCGCATGCTGCTTTCCCCCCGCGCCGACAAGGTCGCCGAGCGCCTCATCTTCAATGCCTACCGCCGCGCCATCCAGGGCTTCGAGAGCTACGACACCACCGTGTTGATGAGCTAGCCTCCCGGAACAGTTCGCCACGCACGCCGTTGGTGGTGAGAGGTTGCAGGAGGGTCGCCGATGTCCGCCGATGAGAAAGCCATTCGTGAACTGATAGACCGCTGGACGCGGGCCTCCGCTGCCGGCGACCTCGACGCTGTGCTCGCCATGATGGCGGACGATGTGATTTTCACCGTCATGGGGCAGGAGCCATTTGGCAAGGACACCTTCGCAAAGAACTCGCGCGCCATGGAGGGTGTACGCGTCGAAGGCGTGAGCAATCCGGTGGAGATCAAGGTGCTGGGGGATTGGGCGTGGCTGCGCAATCATATCGACCTCACCATTACGCCCAAGGCGGGCGGCGCTCCGATCAAGCGGTCCGGTTACACGCTCACGATCCTCACGCGCAAGACCGATGGCAACTGGGTCATCTCGCGCGATGCCAATCTCGTGGGGCCGCCAAAAGACTCTAATTGACGGCGTGGGGTTGCCTCTTGTGACGCTGCCGTTCTACCTTCCGGCCAGTCATGACAGAAGAACCTCTTTCACAAGTCCTCATACTTCTCGCAGGGTCACTGTTCGTCGTGACGTTGTTGCGGCGGTTAGGGCTGCCGCCGATCCTGGGATACCTCCTCGTCGGCGGCGCGCTGGGCCCGCACGCCTTTGGTCTCGTATCCGATTCGACCACCACGCAGCTTCTCGCTGAGCTGGGCGTTACGTTCCTGCTCTTCACGCTGGGGCTCGAGTTCTCCCTGCCGCGCATGCTTGCGATGCGGCGCGAAGTGTTCGGGCTGGGCGCCGCACAGGTGGTGGGTACCACCGTGGTGTTCGCGTGTATCGCGAAGCTGGCTGGCGTGCCGTGGTTGATGTCCATCGTCGTTGGCGGCGCCATCTCGATGAGCAGCACGGCCATCATCATGCATCAGCTCACCGAGCGCGCGGAGCTCAACCGTACGCATGGCCGGCTCGCATTCAGCATGCTGCTGTTCCAGGACCTGGCTTTCGTTCCGCTTCTGGCGCTCGCTTCGGCGTTGACACGCGGTGGCTCGTTCTCGCTGGTCTCGACAGTCATCTCCGTGTTGGGCGGTGTCATTTCCGTGGTCGTGGTGCTGTTCGCCGGCCGCTGGCTGCTACGGCCGTTGTTTCAGGAAATCACTCGCAGCCGCATGCGCGAGCTGTTCACGCTTGCGGTGTTGTTCGTGGTGCTGGCGTCCGCGTGGGTGTCGCATGGCGCGGGGCTTTCGCTCGCACTGGGTGGGTTCCTTGCGGGCATGATGCTCGCGGAAACCGAGTACCGGCATCAGATCGAAACGGTGATCCGGCCGTTCCGCGACATCCTGCTCGGCCTGTTCTTCATCACGGTGGGCATGCTGCTCGATGTGCACCTGCTGATCGCCGAGTTTGGGTTGATCTCGGCGATGGTGCTGGGGCTCGTCGTCCTGAAAGCCGCCTCCGCTACCCTCGTCACGCGTTACTTCGTGGGCTCGTGGTTCAAGTCGATTCGCACCGGCGTGGTCATTTCGATCGCGGGTGAGTTTGGTATCGCGATCCTCACTATCGTCCTGCAAAGCGATGGGCTGCCGAACCAGATTGGCCAGCCACTGCTGGTCGCGATTGCACTGTCGATGATCCTGAGTCCGTTCGTCATCAGCAATAACAAGCGCATCGCGCGCTTCTTGTTGCGGGAGAGAGGTCCGCCGCGCACGGCCATCGAGCGCGAGGACGCGGTCACCGGCGCCATCGCGCTGCGCGAGCACGTCATTCTTTGCGGCTTCGGGCGCGTGGGGCAGAAC
>JBDTUL010000291.1:0-7929 GCA_040007735.1 Gammaproteobacteria bacterium
GGTCTGCTGGAAGTAGATCGGATTCTGGTCGCCGGATGCGCCGGTGGACCATACCGCAACGGCTTCGTCATCGAGCGCGTCCTCGAGGTAGCGGGACGTGGCCCCGGGTATGTCGCCGCTGATCTGATCGAGCTGGCCGTTGAGTACACCGTGGACGGCGTAGTTGTAGTACACCGCGATCGGCCGGCCTTCGGGTGTTTCGAAGCGCACGACCGCAACCGTCTTGTCGGATTCCCCTGCGTAACTGGGGCCCTCCCACCAGCGGTGGGTCTCTGGATCGATCAGATTGCGATTCACGTTGATGTACGACACGCCCGTGCCGTAATTCATGCGGGCAGGTTTGAGTCGCGCAGCCGCCTGCGAGACCGCAGCGACGATGCGCGGCGCAAGGTCTCGTCCGTCACCAAAAGGCACGCTGTGGGTGTGCGTGGCGGTCAGCAGCAGCTGAGAGCTCGGAATCTTCAGTTCCGCCTCTGCCTGCCGACTTACCAGTGACCAGGTATCGGTTGAGATTGCGCCCGCATCGACGGTGACGAGTGCGGCTCGGGTCCGCCCATCGTCGATGACGATCGCGCGCACGAAGATAGGGTCATTGATGCCTTCGAATCCCTTCGGCAAGGATTTCTCGCTGGGGCTGATATCCACCCGCGCGGCTCCGGCGCTCAATGCGGTGGCGGGCTGCGGCAGCGCCCAGATACTCAATGCTGCCAGCAGCGCAAAGCCAACATTCGGCATTCTGGATCGATACACCACGCCCCCTAACGATTATGCAATCGATTGCGTGGGCAGTATGCGAGCGATCACGGTCGCATGCAACGAGCCGTAACGCGCGCTGTTGCAGCGTCGCTCCGGGACGGATCAACTAAAAATCCATCGAGGCCGGGGCGGAAAAACCTCGCCCTGCCTTCAGCGGCCACTCGTTTATGTCGCGGTGACGCGGGCGACGCATGAGGTGCTTCTGAGCTATTCGCAGAATTCTCCAGAGGTTGCTACGCGCCGCGGTGCCTCGCGCGAAGGGCAGGTACGGTATGCTCCGCGTCGGCTGCATAAAAAGAACGAAGGAGCGATCCATGTCCCGCTTACTGCCAGGCCTTTGCCTGTTGATGCTCATTCCGATGACGGCATCCGCTCGTCCGGTCTTGGAAGCCGAGCGCGCACAGGCGGAGGCCAGTTGCCGCGCCGAGTCGCCTTCGACCGATCTTTTCAGCTGCGCCTGCGTGGGCAAGCACGTGGCGGAGAGCGCCGCCGCTGCGGACCAGCCCGCAAACTACCAGCGCCTTGCGTACAAGGCATTCGATGCCTGCCCCCAGGATGACAAGGCCGTGCTCGAGAACAAAGCATTCAAGAGCTGCGACAGCGTCCAGCAGAATCTGCGCACGGACCATGTTCAATATTGCCATTGCGTCGGCGAGGACGTCGCTCGCGAGTTCCTTGCGGCGCCCGCAATCGGCGTGAAGCAGTTCCAGATGCTGATTCGAAATGGATATCTGAAGTGCGGCGTCGATAAAGAGGCGACTCGCATCAAAGACATGAAGGCGCCCGTGGCGACCGGCGGTGCGGCATTCGAGAAAGTGCGCGCCGAACAGCAGTCGCAGTGTCGGGACAATGGAGTCACCGCCGCATGGTACGACTGCGCCTGTTTCGGTCGGAAAATGGCTGAGGATGCGGCCGCTGCGGGCGAGAGCCGGCCCGTGCTCGCCCAGAAGGAAGCTTACGAAGCCTGCCCGCAGGATGACAAAGCGCCTATCGAGAGCTCCGTGTTCGCGAGCTGCGACTCGTACATGGTCAGCGTTCGCAAGGATCACGAAGCCGTGTGCCGCTGCACGGCGCAGAAGACCGCGGCCGCGTTTCTGGCGAAGCCGA
The DNA here is from genome assembly GCA_040007735.1 of Gammaproteobacteria bacterium. GTDB lineage: Bacteria > Pseudomonadota > Gammaproteobacteria > Steroidobacterales > Steroidobacteraceae > JADGHX01. Next base: position 1,864 of record JBDTUL010000291.1, read on the forward strand.
TGAACAATTTGCGGTATCGCGAGCAGTTGCGAAGGGATGCGATGGACCAGTGCGCGGCTGCTGCGGGGCCGGCCCAGAGGCCATGAGTGGCCGGGTCATGATTGACTCGCGAAGGTGAATCGCTTGACTGCGTGAAGGCGCACGACTTCGAGCGGCATCAGCTCAACGAGGCAGTACCTAAAGCGTGAGCGAAGCTGAAGCACCGATCCGCACCAAACTACCGCTGCCTCCTGGCGTCCACGTCATCCTCGGAGACTCCGCTGGCGGAATTGCCAACCGCGTGTTCGGCGCCCGGCAATAGCTGATCGAGCAGGATGTGTCGTGCTGCGGGCCTACGGTGTTTATATCCAAAAGGAAATTCACGCCACTGTCAGCAGCACCTTCGGATCGAGCGCCGCAACGAGCAACAGCGTACGCGCCGCGCCCGACGGAGCTCGGCGGCCTTGCTCCCACGCCTGCAAGGTTCGCACTGAAACGCCTAACAACTGCGCGAAGCGCGCCTGTGAGAGCCCGGTGACTTCGCGGATACGCGCAACGGGTGGGACTTGGCTCGGGCGGGCCCAGATTCGCTTACCTCCGAAGCCTCCAAAATACTCGTATTTTCAATAGGTTATCGAAATTTAGGGCCGAAGAGACATGGACTGGCGCGCCCGGAGGGACTCGAACCCCCGACCACCGGCTTAGAAGGCCGGTGCTCTATCCGGCTGAGCTACGGGCGCCGCGCTGGAAGCAAGTTAACCCCCATGGCTTGACAGCCGGGGGGCTGGAGGGGCGGGATTATATAGAAGGGAACGAGGCAGGCTTGAACAACAAGGGGGGTTGAGGGGCTAGGCGCGCGGCCGGCGCTTGCGAAAAAGCCCTCAATCGCCGAGCGGCCAGGAGGGGGCAGTGCCGAATCTGTGGCCAAATCAGCGGCCGAATCAATGCCGGATCACAATCCCCGGCACGGGGCCGGCGCTCTTCAGGCGCACCTTGTAGACGGCCTCGCACGCGGTGACGAACAGCGTTTTGCCGTCGAGATTGCCGAACGTCACGTGGGTGGCGCAGATGTGTCGCTTGGGTTGGGCGCCAAACACAGGCAAATGAAGCCTGCCGAGGAGCTTTCCGGCCGGCGACGTCACGCGCACGATGCCCGGGCCGGCGCTACCGTTGGTCGAATAGAGGTTGCCCGCACGATCGGTCTTCATACCGGCAGCGAACCCGCCCATGGCGTCTTCGGCAAAGAGCGCAGCGGGCCCGAGGGTGCCGTCATCGTGCACCTCGTAGCGATTCACCTTCTTGCCGCCGGTGCCGACGTAGAGAACCTTTTCGTCCGGAGACAAGGCGATGCCGGTGGGGTAGCCGCCGAGCTCCTCAGCGGTGAGCAGCTGCCTGACCTCGCCGGCCACACTGCTCTTGCCACCTTTGCCATCCTTGCCGTCCCTGCGCTCGCCACCCCGGCCGCTCTTCTGCTCCATGCCCTGGTTGCCCTCGCCGCCCGTGCCGTTCTTCTGCTCCGTGCTCTCGGCGCCGCCATCCTTCGCGTTGTTTCCGGCCGCGCTCACCTTCCGGTCCCTCAGGCTTCGTCGACTTTTCTTGCCTTTAGGGTCCTCGGCGACCACCTCATCACCGGCGCCCATCACCGCATACAGCGCCCCGTGCGGGGTCTCTGCGGCCAAGCTGATCGCATCCCGGCGCGAGTCCGCGCGGCCTTCGATCAGAAATACGGTGCCATCGGAGCGGACCGCCACATCGTTCGCGGGATCGAAACGCTTGCCGTTGAATCCGGCCGCCAGCACCTTTCGGGTGCCATCCTTCTCCATCCGCATGAGCGTGCCGTCGTTGGCCGCAACCCAGATGAGGCGCCCCTGAAGATCGAGCACGGTGGCGCCCGACGTATCCAGCAACACGGATTTGGCGCCGTTTCCCTCGACGCGATAGATGGCGTTGGCAGTGAGATCGCTCACCACCAGATAGCCACTGGAATCTTCGGGAACCCAGGTGGACCCCTCGGTGAGGCCGAAGGGCCCACCGAGGGATTCAATCTTGACGTGCGGGTCGATGATCGCCGCGAGCGCGGCATCCGACCGCTCGATGCTGAAGAGCTGGGACGGCCCCATCACACGCTTCTGTTTCTGCGCCGCTGGCGCTACCGCCACCAGACACGCAATCCCGACGGCCAGAAACGCAGTCTTCCTCACGCCCGCCCCCTGTCGATCACCTCATGAGAGGTGACAGGGAGCTTACTTCTTCTTGCCGAACTGCACCGAGTTCTCAATGTTCGGGAACACGTGATAGCGCGTCTTCATGCGCCAGCCGTCCTTCGTCTTGACGTACACGTCTTCGTAGCCGCCCTGCCGCTCGATGGTGGTGGGATTTCCGCCCACGCCCAGCGCCAGCAGAATCGACTTGCCCGTGGCGCCCGTCGCCGTCGGCGTGATGACCACGTCGACGATCACGTGCGTGATGCCATAGCCCAGCTGTGTCTTGGGATCGACACAACCGTCGGGGCCGCCACCGGCCGCCTTGGCAAGCGCATCGCGCCCTTTCGCGTAGATCTTGCCGGGCTGGCCCCATTCCTTGGAGACACCGAACTCGCCATCTGCCGTGTACAGATCCGCGTAGTCGTAGCCCTTGTTGGTGCAGTTCTCGATGAAGAAGGCGTACTTCGAATTGAGCTGCTCGATTTCGATGTAGTCCATCGCCGTGAGCTTCATCGGCTCCGCGGCGCTGGCGGCGCCAACCGGCCCGAGCACGACAGCGGACAACGCCATCGCCTTCAATGAATTCTGAATAGTCATAAGTTTCCCTTTACGAGAGGCCGCGCAGAATCTCAGAACTGGCGCCGAACCGAAACCAGGTACTGACGCGGGGGAGCAAGAACTCCCCGGTTTTCTGATGCACGTCGAACGTGCCATACGCGTGGCCAAGGCCAAGGGGCGACACATCGGGGTTCTGCGTGTACACGCCACCATAGTTACCGTCCGACGCGACGACTTTCAGGTGCACCTTGTCGGTGAAGTCGTAGTCCATGCGTCCGGAGTATTCCTTGTTGTCCTGCGCATTCTGGTTCTTGAAGAAATGCCCGCGCTCGAACGAGACGAACGTGGAGTAGCTCGAATACCGATTGCCCGGCGGCGGCAGAAAGCGGTTGTCGTAGCGTCACCAGGGCGGATATCGAGGTTCGGGACGGCCGCGCCAAGTGATGTGACGCCGGTGAGGGCGCGCACTTCCAGGTCTTTAGCGGTGATGGCGGTGATCGCAAGCGGTGTCTGCTGAACGTCTTCCGTTGTGTAGCGCGCGGTGACGGTCACCGACTGGAGTTGCCCGCTGTCCGAGTCCGCACCGCCTTCAGCGGCCAGCACGGGCGAAGTGCCCAGTGCCGCAGCGACCAGCGCCGGAATGACAGCTATTAGTTTTTTGCGCGCAGCCGGGTACCCGGCGGCTTGGTTGGCCGAACGAATCGTCACCTGTTTTCCCCCTAAAAGCGCCGAATGCGGTATCGACTCAATACACGGCACGACGCAAAGCAGATCTCAGGCCTAGCTACCGATCCCCGCACCCCGGGCGTCCTGTCTCTTTTTCGGACGCCGGCTCGGATTCGGATCAGCCTCTTCTACAATCGATCCTAGCAGCCGAGGGTCGCTTCAAGAACCCGCCGGAAAGCGCGATCAGCTTTTCAAGAAAGAATCAGCGCCGTTCGCTTCCTTCTCCAGTTGCACCAGCACTTCGGCGGCTGCGAAGAAGTATCCGGTGATCAGATCATCGAGCGGCCGCCCGCTTTCCGTGGGCATCTCGCGGCGTTCGATACACGCGTGCGAGGCTCGTTTTTTGTCCATGAGATTTCTTTTGTACATGGGCCGTCCCCCTTTTCGAATAAGCCAGGAGCGCCGCGCCGCTGCGTCGTCAGCAGCCTATGGCCGCGCTTTAGATGGAAGTCTCGTATTTGAGCCGAAGTGCCGTATGCCGCCCTCGTGGTGGCGGCCAGCAGCGCGCGCGGGCGGAAATCGAATGCCTCATGTGCCTGGAGCCCCTTTTCTCGAAGACCAGCAAACAGCCAACGATCCATGCATTATTCTTGTGCGCCGGATGCTAGCAGCGCCCCATACCGTCCTGAACACCTCAAAAAGAGTGAACAGCTTTCGAATTTCTGATACGCGGCGGCGGTCGCTTTGAAGCCCGCAGCCTTTGCGTTAACCTCGATTAGAGGCCTTGCAGCAGGCATATCGAAGGGGCGCCAATTCACGATTGGCGGTTAGGGCAATCAACAACCTTCTCAATATCAATTCATTCATTCGCGTCGCGCGGCTGGGCAGCTTTTCCGCTGCGGCACGCGAGTTGAAGGCGGCGCCGTCCGTCATTGCGAAACGCATAACCCAGCTCGAAAAGACCATTGGTGCCAAGCTGGTCATCCGCTCCACGCGCGGTCTCGGGCTCACGGCGGCTGGCGAGCGCTACCTACCGCGATTCGTCCGCCTCATTGCGGAGCACGACGAGCTGTTCAATGGCGCGCAGGGGAACAACCGGCGTATCGAAGGCGTGTTGCGCATCCAGACGCCGCCCACCATCACCTCCATGTTCATGGGCACGATGCTGAGCAAGTTCCAGGTGGAGCATCCGTTCGTCGACATGGACGTCATCCTGATGGAGCGCTCGGTCAATCCCCTCGAAGAGGGCTTCGACCTGGCGCTCGGCGCCTGGCCCGTGTCTTATCCGAACGTCATCGACGTGCCGCTCTGCCGGTACGACCTGGTTACAGTCTGCGCGCCGTCATACCTGCGCGGGCGGACGCCACCACAGCACCCCACGGAGCTGGTGGATCACCAATGCCTCACCACAGTTCTGTTCCGTACTTCCTGGGGGTTCACGCATTCACGCGGCACCATGAACGTGGAAGTACATTCACGCATGCAGTCCAGCGACAGCCGCATGGTGCGGGACGCGGCTCGCATGGGGCTGGGCATTACCATCCTGCCGCGTTTCCTCGTGAATGAAGATCTGCGCGAAGGCACGCTGGTGCAACTGCTCGAGGAATTCCCCGTCACGGTGTACTGGCTCAAGGTGCTCGTGCCGCGCATGAAAATGAATCGACCGGCCGTGCGAGAGCTGGTGTCGTTCCTCAAAGATTGCATGCAGCCGGAGCCGCCATGGGAACGGTAGCCTCAATTCACTTGCGTCAACGAGCGCTGTCGCTGGCGGCGTTGCCTGAACTGGTGGAGGCGCTGGGGCTCGCAAGTTTTCCGAAAATACTGGTACGCGCGCTGTGCGACCTGGTGTCCGCCGAGCATCTATCGGTTATCGCTTTCGAGCCGCACCGCCTGCCTCACGTCATCACTGCGGAAAGCGCAGGGCGAATGCCGGTAGCGAAGATGGCCGGCCGCATTTACGAAGCCTCCGCGTTTCGGCGCCACGACCCGGCGGCGGAGCTGGTCGGCAGAGAGGAAGCCACGAGAGAACACCCGCTTCTGCTACGGGTGAGACCTGAGGACATCGAAGACGGCGAGTATCGCGCGCAGATCTATCGTCGCTTCAATCTTGCAGAGAAGCTTGCCATCGTGTCGCACTCGAGCGGCCACTGGTACGCACTGAACCTGTATCGCACGCAGGCCGCCGGCGAATTCACTGGTGCGGATGTGGAAGCGGCTCGCGCCGCGGCTGACTTGATCATGGCGCTCATCGCCAAGCATTTTTCGCTGCGGCCCGCCGTGGCGGCGCCGGCTTCACGGCCGAACGCGGCCTCGTTCGAATTGCTGGTGAACCAGCTCGATTGCCACCTCACGTCACGGCAAATACAGGTGTGTGCTCGCGCCCTCTCGGGCATGACGAACCGGGCCATTGCGCTGGATCTGGGCATCGGTGTGCCCACCGTGGCCACGCTGCGAAAACGGGCTTACGCCAGCCTGAACATTTCGAGCCTGAACGAGCTGTTCGCGCGGTGCCTGGCGCAGTCGGAAGGGGCGTCGAGGGCTTCCTGATTTGCGCGCCTTGGCCACCGCCCGTGGCCGCGAGCGAAGGCTTCCCCAGCCGCCCGGCGATTGAGGGCTCTTAGAGCGAATGGCGCTTCTTTAGCGCTGAACTACGGCATGA
>JBDTUL010000292.1:0-7916 GCA_040007735.1 Gammaproteobacteria bacterium
ATCTGTTCCGCGCAAACGCACTCCGGTGCATCGACAACTTCATCGACGCGTCCCACTTCCCGTTCGTGCATTCCGGAATCAACGGCAGGCCCGAAGCGCCGGATACGACCATCGACTACGACGTGACGGACAGCGAGGGCGAACTGTGCACTTCCGAGTTCTCGGTGGTCCAGCCGGATGCCGATGCGCGTGGCATTCAGCTCGAGGTGAGATACCGCTACTACTGCCTCACGCCGACCGTCGCATACTCGGACAAGGACACCGGCTCCAACGAGCACTGGTTTACCTGGGCCGCCGTTACGCCGGTGGACCGGGATGAATCCCGGTTCTGGCTGGTCATGTGCTTCAACCACGCGCAGGCGATCCGGGAAGAGGACATCCAGCGCCGGCAATCGCGCATCTTCGAAGACGGCGACCGCTGGATCGTCGAATCCCAACGGCCCGTGCAGCTGCCGTTGGGACTCTCGCCGGAGATGCATGTGAAGAGCGACCGGCTGGGTGTCGCGTATCGCAAGTGGGTCTATCGGCTCGGCAAGGCCAGTCGCTCGTCGAGCTCGGAGGCGGAGAGTGAAGTGACGTAGGCGAGCAGCGCTTGTTCCACGTGGGCCGCGAGGCCCTCGATGGTGGGCGCATTGAAGAAGTCCCGCACGGACACATTCACCCCGTAAGTGTCCGCCACTCTCACGAGCACCTGGATCGACTTCAGTGAGTTGCCGCCCAGGCTGAAGAAGTTGTCGCTTCGCCCGACGCTCTCGAGGCCGAGCACCCGCTGCCAGACTCCCGCGAGCTCGGATTCCAGTGCGGACTGCGGAGCCTCATGGGTGGCCCGAGCCGAGAAGTCGGCCTGGGTCGGGGCGGGCAATCGCGTGCGATCGAGTTTGCCCGAGGGTGTCAGCGGCAGATCGCTCACGAAGACATAGGCCGCAGGCAGCATATACGGCGGCAACACTTTCTCCGCGTGCGCGGCCAGATCGGTCGCAGTGAGGCCGTCGCTGACTACATAGGCGATCAACTCGGGGCCGCCACTCGCATCCGTTCTCACCATCACCGCGCACAGGCGCACTGAGGGATGTTGCGAGAGCACCGACTCGATCTCGGCCGTCTCGACTCGGCAACCCCGAATCTTCACCTGGGTGTCGAGCCGACCCACGTACTCGATCTGCCCGTCCGCGAGGAGGCACCCGAGGTCACCGGTTCGATACAGCCGTTCACCCGGAACGATTGCATAGGGGTTGGGAACGAACTTCTCGGCAGTGAGCCCCGGCTGGCCTTGATAGCCGCGTGCGAGCCCGTCGATGCCGGCGACACAGATCTCACCGGGCACATACGGTGGCACGGGGCGCAACGCAGGGTCGAGCACAAAGAGCCGATAGATTCCATTGGGACGGCCGACGGGAATCGTGGCGGACTCGTCCCATTGCGAGCCCGTCCAGAGCGCGACTTCGGAGGTCTCGGTCTGCCCGTAGGTGCTGTGAAACTCCGCCTCGAAGTGCTGGTTGAACCGTTCCAGCAGCCTCGCCGGCATCGCTTCTCCGGTCACGCACAGCCACTTGAGGCTCGGGTAAGACCTGTGCGCGGCGTAACTGAGATAGGCATCGAGCATCGACGGAACGAAATACGCAAAGACGGTGCCGGGCGTGCTCAGCAGCTCGCCGATGTGAGTGACGTCTGATTCCGCGCGCGCATCGGCCATCAGGATCGTTGCGCCGGCCATCAGCGGGCCGAAGATCTCCCAGATGGACAAGTCGAAAATCAACGGCGTCTTCAGGATCACCCGATCACCGACGTTGAGTGGATAGCGCCTGCGCAACCATTCCAGACGGTTCAGGGCGCCCCGGTGCTCGAGAATCACACCTTTGGGAGCGCCCGTGGATCCGGATGTGTAGTAGACATACGCCACGTTTTCGGCGCAGACCGAGACCTGCGGATCATCCGCAGCTGCGTCGGTCATCATCCCCGTATTCTCCACGAGCAACGGCGTGGTAAGCGATGCCAGGGCCGGAGCATGCGCCGCCTCTGTCACGATCACCCGCATGCCAGCGTCAGCCGCGATGGTGCGGATTCGTTCGAGCGGAAAGTGGGGATCGAGTGGAACGAACCCGGCTCCCGCCTTGAGCGTCGCGAGCAGCGCGGTGACCATGCCGATGGATCGGTCCATGCAGATGCCGACCAGGCTTTCGCGCTCCACGCCTGCGCGAATGAGCTGTTGCGCGAGCCGGTTGGCCCGGGCATCGAGCGCCCGATAGTCGAGCCTGCCGCTCGTGCTTTGGATGGCGATGGCATCGGGCATCGCGAGAGCCTGCGCGGCGAAATGAGTGTGCAGCGGACGAAAGTCCGGATACTGCTCGAAGCGGCTATTGGCGCGTTGAATGAGCTCAGCGCGTTCCTCGAACGAGACCATGGAGAGTTCATCGAGTGGCGCCGAGGCGTCCTGTGTCGCAGCGGACAGCAGGCTCAGGAAGCTCTGGACGAAACGCTGCGCCTCAGCCGTGCTCAGGAGATCCGTGCTGTACTCCAGCTCACCTTCGAGCCCGCGCGGCCCCGAGCGGATCGAGCAGGTGAGGTCCACTTTGGATGTGCCGGAGTGAATGATCACCTCCTCAGCCGCGGCCTCGCCGAGCCGTTGCATTTCATCGAGCGGAGTGGTCTGCATCACGAACATCGCCTGGAAGATCGGGTTGCGACTGCCCTGGCGAGCGGATTCCACGGTATCGACGATCTGGTCGAACGGCAGCTCCTGATGCGCCAGCGCAGCCGTCAGGCATTGGGCGGTCTGCTCGACCAGGTGACAGAACCCCGTGCGTGGCGGAAATACGATCCGCAGCGGCAGCGTGTTTGCGAGGAAGCCTACGATGCCTTCTGTCTCCGGCCGCGACCGGCACGCGACCGGCACGCCGATCACTATCTGATCCTGGCGCGTGAGTCGATGCAGGGTGGCGAGAAATGCGCTGAGGAGAATGACGAATTCCGTCGTCCCATGGCGCTCTGCCGCCGCGCGAGTGGCGCGTGCTGTCGCGCTGTCGAAAGGACACAGCTCCATCGCCCCACGGGTCGAGCGGAGCGGCTCAGGTACCGCCAGGCGGCCGAGCTGCAATAGCGGTAGATCACCGGCGAGCTGCTGTCGCCAGAACGCGCGGTCGGCTTCGGCCTCCTTGCTCGCAAGCCACTCGCGCTGCCACTGAGCATAGTCTGCGTATTGAAATGGCAGAGCGGGCAGCTCCTGCGCACCCGCATACAACATCATCAACTCGCGCCAGACCACCGCCAAAGACCAGGCATCCCACATGGAATGGTGGAAATTGACGAACCATAGGGTCTCGCCGTCCGAGATCTGGATGCAAACCGAGCGCAGGAGCGGAGGCTTCGTGAGATCGAACGGTTGGCTCGCTTCGGCCTGCGCGAGCGTCATCGCCTCTGCGAAGCTGCCGGCTTGCAGATGCCGCGACCGAATCTCCATCGGCGGAGCCACTTCCTGCCATAGCTCGGCATCTTCCGCTGTCACCAAGGCAGTGCGCAGCGCTTCGTGACGGGCCACGATGCGGGTCAGGCAGTGATCCAGGCGCGCAACCGAAAACGTCCCGCGGACCCGGTAGGCGAGTGGCACCGAATACGCCGCGGCCTGTTGCAAACGATCCAGGAACCACAGTCTTTGCTGAGCATTGGACGCGGGGCGTCGCCGCGACGTGTCGCGACGGAGTCTCGCAACAGCCCCATGCGCTCCCGCGCCAAGTGCACCGACGAAGCAGCGGTCCTCGCCGGTGCCTTCTTGAACGGAATACGTGAGCAGCGATGCGGCGAGCATGCGCACTGTGCGCTCCTTGAAAAACGCCGCGACGTCGATGTCGATGCCGGTTAACGCGCCGATCCGGCCGAGCAGGCTCAGCGCACGCAGCGAATCGCCGCCAACCAGAAAGAAATCTTCATCCACGGTGCGGGGTGCCCGCCCGGTGCTTTCCGTCCACAAACGGGCAATCGCGAGTTCGAGCTCGCTTGAGTCGTCCGGAAGTTGCATCGCCGCCGCAGGGTCCGTCGCCGGCAGGCGAGCGCGATCGATTTTTCCGTTCGCATTCACTGGCAGCGCCGCCAGCGGAATGATGACCGCAGGCATCATCTGACGTGGAAGAGTTTCAGCGAGGTGTTGACGCACGCGGCTTTCAAAGAACGTGTCCGCCACGACATACGCCGCAAGCCGAACGCCGGTCACCGCGCTTGCGTGCGCAACGACGACGGCCTCACGCACTCCAGGGAACTGCAGGAGTGCGCTCTCGATTTCCCCGAGCTCGATCCGATGACCCAGGACCTTCACCTGGTCATCGCGGCGTCCCAGAAACTGGAGCGTGCCGTCCGGCCGAAAGCGCGCGAAGTCTCCCGTCTTGTACAGGCGCGTGCCCGGCGCGCCAAAAGGGTTTGGCACGAACTTCTCGGCGGTCAATCGAGGTTGGCCCAGGTAGCCGCGCGCGAGGCCGATGCCCGCAATACAGAGTTCACCGATCTCGCCGGGTGGGACAGCGTTCGTCTGCTCGTCCACGATATGAATCTGCACATTCGAGATGGGGCGGCCGATAGAGAGCTCGTCAGGCGTGCCGCCGGGGGCCGCTTCGTAGACGGTGCAACTGATCGTCGCCTCCGTCGGGCCGTACTCCTGCATCCAGGTCACGTTGCGAGCGCAGGCAAGCTGCCGCCACTGACGATACTTCTCCGGGTTCACGGCCTCGCCACCCATCATCACCAGGCGCAGCGTTTCCGGCCACTCGCGCGGAGGGTCGCGGGACATCTCTCCCACCCAGAAATGCCAGTAGGCGGTGGTGAGATTGATAACGCTGATGCGCTGACGGCACAGAAAACTCAGGAAGTCATGGGACGAGGGCAGTTGTTCCGCCAGCGGCACCAGCGTGGCGCCTGTGATCAGCGGAACAAAGATTTCCTCCAGGGAGCCGTCGCCGCTCAGGGGCAGGAATTGCAACATGCGATCGGATGCCGAGAGCCGCAGGGCGCCTTGCATATGCAGGCTGTGATTTACCAGGCCCTCGTGCGAGAGGGCCACTGCCTTCGCCTTTCCTGTAGAGCCCGAAGTAAACATGCAGTATGCAAGATTGCGCGCGTCGACGTTGCTTGCCACGTTGTCTGTTGGCGACTGGGAAAGGCCGGGCCAGTCGCTGTCCATGCAGATCACTCGCGCGAGATCGGTGGGGAAGCGATCTTTGAATCGAGCTTCCGTCACTAGCAACGACACGGCAGCGTCCCGTAACAGGTGCTCCAGGCGTTGTCGTGGATGTTCGGGATCGAGCGGCAAATAGGCCGCGCCGGATTTGAGAATGCCGAGCAGTGCCACGAGCGCGTCCGCGGAGCGCTCCATGCAGAGCCCTACGATTACTTCCGGGCCCGCGCCCAACGCGCGAAGCGAGTGCGCAAGCTGGTTCGCCCGGGCGTTGAGCTCTGCGTAGCTGACCTGTTGCTCTTCACAGAGAATCGCAGCGGCAGTGGGGCTTCGAGACACCTGGGCCTCGAACAGCTCGTGGATGGCGGGCTGTCGTAAGGGGTGGTTTTTTGAGCCATTCGCGCGCACAGCCGGCGACTCGGGCTCGAGTACATAGCCCATAGCGTGTTCGATCAATGCGCGCTCGCCGGCCTCACTACTGCGGGCGAGTTCGATTGCCGCGAGCCGCTGATCGGCAGCATTGCGGTCCTGGGAGAGCTTGAACCGGCCGATCAGTTCGTCGATCTGGATTTCGAAGCCCACAATGTAATTCGTGAGGCGGTCGATGACGGGGGCTTCCAGATCGAGCCGATAGGCGCCAGCACGCGTGTCGGTTGCAGAGATGCTTGCGAGCCCGTGCAGGAGCGCCTCTCGATTGGATAGCAGTTGAACCTTGCCACGGACGTGCACCGAAACGGAATTCCAGGTCGGTAACTGTTCCGTCGTGTACACGTGGGGCGAGATGTACGCGTTCGGGCCGTGAAACACTGCGAGCACCTCGCGGCCGGCGAGCAGGTCGAGGTGTGGATTTGCCCGATCCATGTGGCCGAACAGTGTTCCCTTGAGGCCCTTCGTGCGATCCAGGATCAGCGGCACGTGTGTTATCACCGGCTCACCGTCGCGAGCGGAGACGAGGGTGGCGAACCGGCACGACTCCAGCACCGCATACAGCTTTTCCGGATCGTCTTCCAGATGCCGCTTCGGCGGGTACTCAACATCGCGCAATCGCGTGACTGGCAGGCCCTGCGGCTCCCGTTGGCACATGTCGTTGAAGATGTCTCGCGAGCGGAACGGGAGCAAAGAGAGCAGCGTGTCCGCCAGGCCATGAGACGCCTCGCCGTACCCCTGGACGTAGAGGCCCGCGGAGATCCGCGGCTGCATTTCCACGCGGTAGTTTCGGGTGAGGCGTAACGCGCCGGAGGGCTCTTGCTGCACATGAGGCAGCAGCTCCGCGAAGATCTCCGGATCGAGCTTGCGCTCGAAGCCGGTCGCGAGCATGAGCCCGTCGAGCGCGGTCGTCGTCACCTCGCCTGTACAGCGTTCTGCGCTCGTTGCGATGACACCGTCTGTGTTCGCCTGAATCGAGGTTATCGCTGTGAAGGGATGAATGAATAGTCGCTGTACGCCCTTTAACGTGTCCAGGTAATTCGCGTTGTAAATCTGGTCGATCAGCTCGGCAGAGACCACACCATAGTTCGTGCTGCGCAAGTGCTGCCTCAACAGCTCGCGTTTCTCGCTGCTCGCGCCGTTGAAGGCTTCCATCTCGGAAGAGAAGAACGCCTCGTTCACGAACGGACTGCGATCGACGGGCCGCAATGCGTAACCGGAGATAAACAGATGAACCTGGACGTTCGGATACCGCTGCAGCAAGTGCAGGACGATCTCCCCGGCACTCTGGCCGTCGCCGATCACACCGAAGCGATAGGCCGCATGGGTATCGGCGAAGCGTTGGGGGAACCGATGCAGGAACTCGCTCGAGTGGATGATGTTCTCGATTGCGTCTTTTGAGCCCTGGATATCCGGATAGCGAGGTTTCCCGCCGGCAGCGTAGACGACATTGCGAGCCCAGTACGTGGCGGTGTCTGCGCTGTCGAGGTTCTCCACTTCCACTTTGAAGAGTGAGTATCGGCCCTCCGCGCACGGGCTCGCGGGAGTGACGGCGCGCACGGCCCAGCCATAGCGAATCTGATGGGCAAAGCTTGCAGCGACCCAGCGCAAGTAGTCCCGATACTCCCAGCGCGTCGGGTGAAACTCGCTCACGTTCACGAAGCGCTCGAGACGGCCCTTCGCCTTCGTGTACTGAAGGAAGCTGAACGGGCTCGCTGGATTGCGCAGCGTGGCGAGATCCTTGAGAAAAGAAATCTGCATGCGCGAGCTGTCGAACAGCAGCCCCGGATGCCAGTCGAACGCGGGGCGGCGCTCGAAGAACAGGCCGCGCTGCGTGGGATCGAGCTCCTGCGCGGCGACGGCGAGCGCGAGGTTGGAAGGGCCGAAGCCCACTCCTATGAAGTCCAGGATGTCATCGACACTTGCGAATTCGAATGCGGTGGGCACTGCTTCGTCCTTGAGTTGCAGGGAGCGCGGACGGCGAAAGCTAATTCGCGTTTGTTTCAATCTTCACATCGTCGTGTGCGATGAGCGCGTCGTCGAGACCAAGGTCGTGAGTGAACGCGTTTATTTTCTTTCGTTGTTCGAAGTCGTCACCAGATCGTCAACTTGATGCGCTCTGCTATGCCGTCCACGGAAGGCACCTCGGAACAATGCAAAACGCAATCGTCGTCGAAGATCTTCGCAAGTCCTATCCCGCCAAGTCTGGCGCTCCGGTCAGCGCGCTGGACGGCGTCTCGTTCGAAGTGCCCACCGGCCACATCTTCGGTCTGCTCGGGCCCAACGGGGCCGGCAAGTCGACGACGGTGAAGATACTGGGCACCGTCAGTTC
>JBDTUL010000293.1:0-7915 GCA_040007735.1 Gammaproteobacteria bacterium
CACTCGCCACGTACAGGGGAGCTGTGGGATCGAGCGTTGGATCCAGCTTCGCGATGAAGCTGACCAGCCGGGGATCGGAACTGTTCCGGCGCACCATGAAACGGGGCGACTCCGGCAACCAGAGAAACAGGATCGGCACGACGACAACCGATAGCGCAGCCCCCAGGTACAAGGCCCCGGTCCACCCGTACTGCGGCAGGATGTATGCCTGCATGGCAGCGCCTATCAACGCGCCACCCATCGCGCCGGTGAGCGTGATGGTCGCAAACGTGGCCCGCAGACGCCGCGGGGCGATCTCGGACGACAGGGTGACGAGGTTCGGAACGACCGCAGCCGCGCACAGGGCGGTGAGCACACGCCAGATCGTGAACTCGGTGGGATTGGTGGAGAAGGCGGCGCCGAGAGAGAACACCCCCGTCCCGATCAGGCAGGTGATCAGCAGCTTGCGCCGTCCGACGCGGTCGGCCAGCGGCGCCACGAAGAAAGCACTGACCAGCATGGCGGTCTGCTGGATCAGCAGCACGGGCGTGAGCGCCACCCGGCTGACATGAAACGAATCGGACAGCGCCGGGAGGATCCACCCGACCAGATACAAGTCGTAGCCATCGATCATCATCGCGATGGTGCACACCGCGAGCGTGCGCACATGTACTGCGCGCAAGCTCGCGTTGTCCAGCAGCTCATCGATATCGATACTCTTCGACATGGCCGTGCTTCCCCCCTAGCGCCCCGGCGCCGCCCCGATCATCGAATCGCAATAGTCTCCTAGAACCGGTACATCGCTGCGACCCGGAAGCTCCGGCCGACCACGTCGTAGTACTGCCCGTTGAACTGGGGCACCGGCAGGTTCGGATACGGCGACAGCGGCGGCGCGCGATCCAGCGCGTTGCGGATACTGGCCGAGAACTGCAGGTTGTCGTTTACGTCGTAGCTGCCGTACAGGTTCAGATACGTTACCGAGCCGATGACATTGTCGTTGATGGTCAGCCGCGATGTCGTATTGAACGTGTTGTCGATCGTACCGCGGCTCACAAACAGGCCCTGGGCGGTGAGGCTGAAGTCACGCAACGTCAGCGTCTGGCTCAGGTTCAGTGTGGTACGCGGAGTGGCACCCAGGTTCTGCGGGCCATTCTCGCCAGCGCGATCGATAGCCCCGGCGCCACCTGCGTTGATGAAGGAATGCAGCGTCCGCGAGCCGAGCAGACTGGTCGCAGAGCTTGCAGGCAGGCCAAACAGATCCGGCAGCGAGGAGCGGTAGGTGAAGTTGAAGTCGATTCCCTTCGTCTCGAAGCTGGCCAGGTTCAGCGTCGTCGCGAGCAGCGACGTGGGAGCACCCGCGCCGTTGAACGTGAAGAAGCTGCAGAACTGCTGGTTACCGAGAGTACACAGGTTGGCAACGGTCGCGGCGGACAACGTGGTGATCGCGTTGTCGATCTTGATGTCGTAGTAGTCCACCGAGGCGCTCAGGCCAGACAGCGGGCCGTTGCGCACCTGCACGACCACACCGAAGGTGTTGGTCTGGGCATCTTCGCCCGAGAGATTGGGATTTCCCTTGGTCACGTTCTGCGGGATGTTCGCGGTGATTCCATTGACCGTCGCCGTATTGGTCAGCACCGTGCCACCGCCGAAGAGCTCATAGAGGGCGGGGGCGCGGATGTCGACGGAATGGGTCGCACGGAAGCGCAGGCCGGACACCGGTTCGAAGTCGAGACCGAGCTTCCAGGTGTTCTGGTTGCCGATATCGCTGTAGTCCTCGTAGCGGAACGCGCCGTTGAAGGTCAGTGACCTCACCAGCGGCGCATCGACCACGAGCGGAACCAGTGTGTCGACGTAGCCTTCCTTGACGTCGAACTCGCCGCGGTAAGGGGTGGAGTTACCGGCGAACAGGAAGGCGTTGGCAGCGGCCAGGTCGCTCGAGGTGACTTCCTGACTCTCCTTTCGATATTCGGCACCGAAGGCAACCGCAACCGGACCCGCCCACGTCTCGAATGGCGTCCCCTTGATGTTAGCGGTCGCATCCTTCTGCACGTAGCGCGAATTCGACACTGCCGTCTGCTGCACGTAGGCGATGGCAGCGGCGGAAGGCGAGCCATCTCCGAAAAGATTGATCGGCACGCAGCCTGCGGCGGCCGCGTTGAACCCAGCTCCGGCAACCGTGGCACGACAGACCGGTGTTCCGCCCGGGCCTGCGACGGCATCGAGCGCGAACGCGAGGTTGGGGCCGGCCGTGGCGTTCTCGATCGTCTGATTGTAGCGATCGATTCCGTACTCATAGGCGGCATCCCACGACCACATCTCTCCGATGTTGCCGTTCAGGGCGAAGACCGCGCGCGGAAGGTTGTTGGTGATCTCGAGATGACTGTTGCCGAGGTCGAAGGCGTTCTTCGAGAACAGGAAGCTCGTGATTCCCTCGTTCTGCATGGTGGTCCTGACGGCGGCCGGCAGAAACGCGTTGTTCACTGAGATCGAGCGCGCGGTAATACGCGGCAGCGACCCATGAAACAGCGATGTGTTATACGCGTACGACAGCACCACCGCGGCGGTCACCGAATCGGTAATGTCGTATGAGGCCCGCGAGTAGGTCGCCATGCGGCGAACGCTGGGGATCTGGTCGAACCCCGTGAGGGTGGACTGACCTTCTCCACCGGCCATCTGCACACCGCTCACCGGCGAGCCGAACTGGAACGGCCGCGTGGTCCCGTCGGGATTGAACGTGTTGTTACGCAGGGAGAAATTGGCCGGCCCGGTAATGAGGCCGCCCGCGCTCAACGAGGTGTTGACGTTGGGCACCTCGAGCAATGCAGGCTGCCCGCCCGCGACCGGATTGTTGAAGATCTGCTGCTGGCCGCGACCCCAGCTGCGCGTATAGATATCGCCTAGCCCCCGGTCGTTCTGGAAATCCGCGCCGGCTACGAAGTGGCCGCGGCCACCGAACAGCTGGGTTCCACCGAGAAGGCCGACATACTCGTTGGAGTTGTCGGAACGCTGCGAAATGCCACCCTGCGCTTTCACCTGGAAGCCTTCGAACTTGGTCTTCAGGCGGATGTTGACCACACCTGCGACGGCGTCCGATCCCCATTGCGCCGAGGCGCCGCCGGTTACGACTTCCACGCGATCGACCATGAACGCCGGAATGGTGTTGAGGTCGACGGTAGCGACCACACTCGTGTTCGTCGCCGGCGCCGTCGGCGGCACCCGCAGTCCGTCCACGAGAACGAGCGTGCGCTGGCCACCCAGGGCGCGCAGGTCCGCGGTCGCCGAGCCCGGGGTCGCGGTCTTCACACCGTTTGCCGCTGGACTCTGCGTCTGCTTGAAGCCCGGAATCTCACTCAGAACCTGCGCGATGTTGGCCGCACCCTCACGCGCGAGCGTGTCGCCACTGATCACGGTCGTCGGAGTCGATGCGGAGAACCCCGGCAGGGCCGCACGCGAACTGGTGACGATAATTTCCTCGAGCTCTACGGGTACCGGCGTGGTATTCGAGCCACTGCCTCCCTGCGATTGAGCCATGACCTGGCCCGCGTAACTCGCGGCGGCCCCGGCCGCTGCGGCCAGCAAAATACCCTTTACGCTCATCCTCACTGATCTCATATAGCCCCCAAGTCAGTTGTCAGCACGCCTGATGTAAGTCAGCCTGACATGGCAACATTGGCTTGTAAAGTGCGCTGTGTCACGAAGCATACAAGTCATGCAGCGATTGTGAGCCCGCCATAACCTCAGTAAGGGCCGTTGTATGTATGCCGCAGACGTTCGTCTGCAACAGCGTGTCATCCCGGGGCGACTTGCATCGTCGATAATATTCGCTAGGCTTATATCTTAGCGAACGCACGCGATCCAATCCAAGGAGTCAGTCAATGAGCCGGAAAGTCGTCCTCACCTGCGCGGTCACCGGCGGCGGGCGCCCCCGCCAGCCCGCCGTCCCGATCACGCCGGCGCAAATCGCGGACAACTGTCTGGAGGCGGCGAAAGAGGGAGCCGCGGTAGTACACATCCACGTGCGCAATCCGGAGACAGGACTGAGCTCGGACGATCCGAAGCTGTTCGACGAGGTGGTCGATCGCGTGCGATCAAGCGGAGTCGACGTCGTCATCAACCTGACGTGCGGCATGGGCGCGCTGTTCGTGCCCGACCCGGAAGACGAGTCGCGCCCTCTGCCCACCTCCAAGATCTATCCGGTCCCCAGGCGCATGCGCCACATCGAAAGCGGCCTGCCGGAGCTGGCGTCATTCGATATCACCGCCGGAAACCGCCACTACGGCGCATTCGAAGCGATCTACATGAACACGCCGCGCTCCATGCGGCTGATGGCGAAGCGCTTCCGGGAGCTGGGCGTGAAACCGGAGCTGGAAGTGTTCGACGCGGGCAACATCGTGCTGGCCAAGGAGCTGATTGCCGAAGGCCTGATCGACGGCCCGCCGCTGTTCCAGATGGTTCTCGGCGTCAAATGGGGCGCGCCGAGCGGCATAGAGCCCCTGCTCTATCAGCGGAACCTGCTGCCGCCGGACGCTGTTTGGCAGGCTTTCGGTATAGGTCCGGAAGAGATGCCCATGCTGGCGCACACGGCATTGCTGGGCGGCCACGTCCGTGTGGGGCTGGAAGACAATCTATATCTCTCTCGCGGTGTCTATGCGACCAACGGGAAACTGGTCGAACGCGCCCGCACGCTTCTGGATTGCCTTGGGTTCAGCCTCGCGACCCCCGAAGAGGCGCGCGAGATCTTTCACATCAAGAAGCGGACGCCTTCGAGCGTTACAGTGCCAAGCCTGGCACGCTGACCGCGCGATAGGCGGCCTGCGCCTCGACGGTCAGCGGCAAGGAGCGCCGCGCGTCGAGGTCCAACGCGATACCCACAGTCCTGACCGCTGCCCAGGGCGTTCCCGTTTTCGGGTCGAGCAGCCAGTGAGAGGAATAAGTGACTCGCTCGTTGCAGCCCGACGGCGCCGAGCGCACCTCACAACCATCGCCGATCCTGGGCCAGCGCACGTGTACGGTCTGAAACTCGACCAGGGCCGAGCCGATTCGCGACGGACCGCCCGGGGTGGTGCGCGCCAACACCTCACGCCACTCACTGTTCCGCAGGTGAGGGATGCTGTCGGCCACGCGCCCCATGAATCCGGACAGTCGCCACAGGCCATTACCATCGCAAGCATCCGGCAATATCGTGCCGAGCCCGGTGCTGCGCATTCCCAACTGCTGCGCACGATGCAGTGACGCCGTTACCTCGGCGCCCTCGAGAGAAATGCTTCGGGGCTGCGCCTCACCCGGCGCTTCGCAAGTAAGAGCGCGTGCGGCACGTGTGGCCTCTTCGGGCCATGGCTCGGGCCGGCCGGTGCGGCGCCCGGCGTACGCGATCGACAGCCGGAAGGTCGCCGCAAGCTGGCCGGAGACCGAATGATGCAGGAGGAACAATACCTCCGCGTCGTCCCCGCCCCAGGTCAGCACCTGTCCCGTCGCGTGCAGGGCATTTCCGGCACGCGCCTCACGAAGAAAACGCATGTGCTGTGCTTTGACGAGCAGGTGATGGCCGCCGGTGCCTTCGATGACATCCTTGAGTTCCAGCTGCCGCGCGAGAGCGGCAAGTGCCTGCTCGACACGCGCCATGTAGTAGCGTGTATTGAGGTGGCCGATGTGGTCGCATTCCCATGCATTGGCGCAACCCCGCCAGACCTCGACGGCCGCGCCCGTCATCTCACTTCACCACGAACAGCGCATCCAGCACGGTGGCACCCTGCCCTCGCGGATGAATCCTGACCGGATTCAGGTCGGCTTCGACGATCTCAGGATGTCGTAGAAGCAAAGCGCTCAGACGTTCGACCACCGTGATAGCGGCGTCGACATCCGCAGGCGGCGAGCCCCGGAAGCCGTCGAACAGTTTGGCTGCCTTGAGTGACCGCAGCGCGTGCTCGATTTCGGCACGGCCGACGCCCGCCGGAATCAGGACCACATCCTTCAGCAACTCCGTGAAGATGCCTCCGAGCCCCACCAGGATGACCGGACCCCAGCCGCCCTCGTTGCGCGCGCCGATGATGATCTCGATGCCCGCCTCGCTCATCCGTTCCAGCAGCATTCCATCGATGGACACGCCAGGACGCTCAGCCGCCAACCGCGACTGCATTGCAGACCAAGCGGAACGCAACGATGCGCTGTCGCGAATATCGAGAGCCACCGCTCCGGCTTCCGATTTGTGAGGCAGCAGGCTCGACTGTGCTTTCAGGGCAAGCGGAAATCCGAGCTCATTCGCAGCCGCCAGAGCATTCTCCAACGACACCACGAGACGGCCCGGCGGCATCTTCAAACCCTGCCGCTCGAGTAATTGCTTCGCACGGTATTCGGGAATGGTGCCCGGTTCGAGCGCCGCGGCGCCGCTGCGCACCGTTAGCGTTATTGCAGAGGGTTTCCGCGCAAGCTCCTTCAGAGCGGCAAGCGCCCTGAATGCGCGCTCGGGGGATCGAAAAAAGGGCGTGCCCGTGGCCCGGATGCCGTCCACGAACGACAGCGGAATCGGACAGTCCTCGCCCAGCATGGCAAAGACCACTGCCTGGTTTCCCTTGTACGAGCTCAACGCCTCGATGATCGTCGGCAACTTGCGCTCGGCCGAAGAGGCGCTGGGAAGCGATATGACGATGGCGACGCTGCCGAAGGCCGAATCGCGCGCCACCACATCCAGCACCCGGCCGTACAACCCCGGATCGATCAGCGGCAGCGCGGTCAGATCCAGAGGATTGCTGGGCGGAGAAAAAGGCGGCAGCTCCTTTGCGAGCGCCGTGTGCGTCGATGCGGACAGCTGCGGCAGCTCAAGCCCAACCGCTTCGCAGAAATCGAGCGCCATTCCCTTGAAGGCTCCGGATTCCGCGACGACCACCGTCCCTCCCGGGGACTGGGTATTCTTCAAACGGATCAGCAGCTCCGGAACATCGATCAACAGTTCGAGGCTGTCGACCAGGCATACGCCGCGCGCTTTCGCGTGCGCCGCCATTACGGCGTAGTCACCTGACAATGCGCCGGTGTGAGTCTTGGCCGCCTCGCGTCCCGCGGCGCTGCGCCCGAGATGAAGCATGACGATGAACTTGCCCGCATCGCGCGCCCGTGTGGCGAGCTCGAGGAACTTTGCGGGCCGGCGGATCTGCTCCACCAGCATGGCGATCACTGGCGTACGCGGATCGGCGATGAACTCTTCCAGGAAGTCCTCTGCGCCCAACGCGGCTTCATTGCCGGTCGACACGGAGTACGACACGCCGATGCCTCGCGCCTGCAGGGCAACTCGCACGGCCGAAGCCATGGCGCCACTTTGCGAGACGACTGCGACACCCCTTCGATCGCCGAACGCCTCGAAGGGCGTCGCCCCAAACATCAACGGCACACCGTCGACGTAGTTGATCATGCCGAGGCAATTGGGGCCCTGCATGGCGAGTCCGGATTCTTGCGCGATGGCAGCGATGCGTTTCCGCCCTCGTGACCCTGCGTGATGTTGTCGCTCACGCCGGTGACGCCGAAGGGAAAACCAATCAACCCCGCGTCCTTGCATCCTTCTTGAATCAGCTTCGCCAGCTCGTGCGCGTGGACGTTGCAGAGATTCCCGTCGAGCAGCGGCGTGCCGATCCCGACCTGCGCTTTGTCAAAGTCGGCCGGCTTGAAACCCAGTCCCCAAAAAAATGCGGTGACGCCGCGTTGCCAGCCGTGAGTGAGTTGCTTCGAGTTCCAGTTCAGTTGATCGGACATGACGCGACCATAGAAAGTCGTGGCATCATGGCAACCGCTGTCCATCGTCCCCGCCTATGAGAAGCATGACAGGATTTGGCCGGGGCGAGTCGCAGGGTGACGGTGTCACCTGGCTGGTGGAATGCAGCTCGGTGAATCGCAAGGCGCTCGAGGTGGTGGTGAATCTGCCGCGCGAGCTGGCCGAGCTGGAGAACAT
>JBDTUL010000294.1:0-7893 GCA_040007735.1 Gammaproteobacteria bacterium
TCGGCGGCATCATCGTGAAGAGTTACCGACAGCCGATGCGCAGCCAGCGGCAGCAGCTCATCAAGGCTGGGCGCGACAGCGGCGTGATGGTAGATGTGGAAGGGGAGGCCAACTTCTTCAACAACCTGACCATGATCATCGACGGGCAGACCAACCTTCAGCACAACATGCCCGTCGCCAACTACTATGACGACGTAGTGCAGCTGATGGCACACGGGCAGACGCCGCACACACCGACTCTCGTGGTGCTCTTCGGGGAACTGATGGGCGAGAACTATGTTCTGCAGCACTCGCGGCTGTGGGACGACCCGAAAGCGAAGACGTTCATCCAGGTGACGACCAGCGGCTACAGCCCGCTTGCGCCGGGGCATTACGCGCCGCCTTACGTGCGGAACATGACGACCATTCGTGCGGCGGACGAGCTTTACGATATCGGTTTCCGGTCGGTGTCGCGGTCCATCAAGAAGCTGGACGATGCGGGCGTCATCATCAACGCCGGCTCGCATGGGCAGGTGTCGGGTGTGGCTCAGCATTGGGAGATGTGGTTGTTGGCGGAGGGCGGCATGAGCAACTTGCACGTGCTGCGCACCTCCACGATCAATGGCGCGAAGACGTTGGGGTTTGATGCGCAGATCGGCTCGCTCGAGGTCGGCAAGCTCGCCGACCTGATCGTGCTCGACAAGAACCCGCTCGAGGACATCCACAACACCAACACCGTGCGCTACACCATGGTGAACGGCCGCCTGTACGACTCCTACACCGTGAACGAAATCGGCAACTACGATAAGCCCCGCGGCAAGTTCTACTGGGAAGTCGGCCACACCCAGCAAATAGGCGAATGGAAGAAAGCGTGGGCGCATCAATAGTGGCGAGCGGAGAAAGTGGCCGACGAAGTGACAGAGACAGTGGCCGAGACTCGTTCCTGGTGCGCGCGCTCGTGCGCATCCGCAGGGCGTACTGTCCTCTCCCCGCGCTACCGCTAGCGGTAGTCGGCGCAGTCCTGTCAGCTCACGCCACAGCCGCCCCGTCACCCCGAACCTACATCGTCTGCCCCGCCGAGAAACCCGCTTCGAAGTGCAATTTCAAAGGCGACACCGGAATCCAGGCCGCCATAGATAAAGCCACCAGCGGCGACACAATCCAGATCAAAGCCGGCCGCTACGCCCCCGCAGCCTACCGCGAGGTTGTCTACAAGGACTTCACAGTCCGCACCTACCTCTTGGTCGAAGGCAAAGCCCTAACCATCACAGGCGAGCCCGGCACCATCCTCGACGGCTCCACCAAACTCCCCACAACCGCCCTAACCATCCACAACGCCGAAGTCACGATCAAGAACCTCGAAATCGCGAACTTCCGGTGGGATATACAAGAGGACGAGTTCTACGACGGCCACGGAATCTTCGTCATCGATGCCAGAGCCCGCATCGACAACGTAACCATCCGCAACGTGCAGAAAATGGCGCTTACCGGCCGCGGCGACACCCTGCTCGATGTCTCAAACCTCCGCATCCTCGACGGCCACGTAGGCCTCTGGCTGCACGAATCGGCCTACATGCGACTGACGCATTCGATCATCCGCGGCAACATAAGTGGCGGAATTGCAGCCTACGACGACTCGGTCGCCCACATCTCGAACTGCGTCTTCGACGCCAACGAAGACGACGGCCTCTACACCGAGCACCGGGCGGCAATCTACGCAACGAACTCTCTGATCCTGCGAAACAAGCCCATCGCCGTACACGCGATGAACGACAGCAACATCTGGGTCAACTACAGTGTGCTGTTCGGTAACGCAGCCGACGAGGGCGCACAGGACAAAGCGCAGGTGCATGTCGGCACAGGCATCATCAAAGGCGACCCCCGCGTGGATGCGAACTACAACCTGCTGCCCGATTCACCCCTGAAAGGCAAGGGCGACCCGGACTTCGGTACGCCGGTGGGCTCACCTTCCGAGATCGGCCCGAGCTGGGTTCGGCCGACGCATCCGTAATGCGCGGGGTGGAATGAATGAGTCGTGGTCGGAGCGGTGAAGCGGTCAACCGATCCCGGGCCGAGGCATTTCATCGTAGGTCTGGCCGCGAAGAGTGCGGCCTGTGCGGTGCTTCTGAACGCCGCCCCATTGTTTGAAGAAGAACGCGACGTCGCGTGCCCGGCATTGGTGAAGAATCCTGTCGACCCACGCGGGTTCCATTGGACGCGCACCGGGGCCGGATTCGCCACCCACAATGACCCAATGAATGCCCTCGAGCGGCAGATCGTCTATTGGGCCCAATAGCGGTTCGACCGAAAGGAAGCGGATGCGTGCCGGAACGGTGCCCAGGTCTGTGGCCCGTGTGGCGCGCTTCTGGTCTTCCACGCTGACCCCCATCCAGATGTTGGGCGTCCAGTTGAGGGCATCCGCAACTTGCCTCAGGCGGCCGGCGCGCTTGGTGAGAATCTGGAACTGATGCTGGGGGCACCGAGCCATGACGTCGAACGCTTGTTGGATGAAGGCCAGCGGCACGTCTTTATGGAAGAGATCCGACATCGAGTTGACGAATACCTTGCGGGGAGCTTTCCAGCGCAGCGGTTCCTCGAGCGCGGAATCGTGAGTGCGCAGTGCGAATCCATCCCGATAGCGCTCGGCGCCCATGGCTTTGAGGCGCCTGGCCATGCGTTCGGCGTAGCAGTTCTTGCAACCTGGGGTGACTTTGGTGCAGCCGCTCACCGGGTTCCAGGTCATCTCCGTCCATTCGATTGCGCTTCGTCGGCTCATGGCGCGCCTCCAATGAATGTCAGGCTGACGGTGTCCGCGGGCTTTGTTTTGGTGATGCCGTCATACGCAGTTCCTTTGCATGTGACGCCGCGAATTATGCTTTCAGCGGTATTCGATGTGAATCGTTTCCGATCCAGTGCTACTGCCCCAACTTGAAACTATGCGCGCGTTTGCGGCTGCGTTTAGACGCCTGTTCGAGGATGAGCGAAGTCGGGAAGCGTACGTGCGGAGGGTGCTTCCGCGTCGGATTGCGCTAGGTGATCGCGCGTGAGCGGCGGCGGCCCAGATCGGCGCTGTTGGCGCTCAGGGCGCGCCGAGCAATACGTCTTCCAGCGTGGTGAGCAGGATGTCCGCCTCGGCGCGGCCGAAAGTCAGCGGCGGGCGAATTTTCAGCGCGTCCTGGTTGCGGCCGGCGGAGTTGATGAGTACGCCGGCGCGGCGAAGGCCGTTCACGATTCGCAGGGTTTCTTCGCGGGATTCGATTTGAACGCCGATGAAGAGGCCGGCACCGCGCACTTCTTTCACTGAGGGGTGGCCGTCCATCAGCGAGCGCAGGCCGGCTCGCAGGTACGCGCCGACGTCGCGCGCGTTCGCGACCAACTGCTCCTTCTCGATGACGTCGAGAACGGCCAGTGCAACGGCGCACGACACGGTGTTGCCGCCGAACGTGTTGAAGTAGCGCGTGCGTTTCGCGAATTCGGTGATGACTTCCGGGCGCGCGACGACTGCTGCCACTGGGTGGCCGTTGCCCATGGGTTTACCCATGGTGACCAGGTCCGGCACGACGCCGTGACGCTGGAAGCCCCACATGGCGTCGCCGGTGCGGCCGAAGCCGGGCTGGACTTCGTCGGCGATGAAGAGACCGCCGGCCTTGTGAATCTCATCGACGGCTGCGGCGAGGAAGCCGGCTTGACGAGTCTGATCGCCGGCGTCCGCACTGGTGCCGGTGCTTGCACCCGCAGTCGCGCCTGCATTGATCGAACTGGCCGGGTGCGACGCCACGCCATCGCTGGAAAAGATGGTGTCCACGAGCAACGCCGCAGGCTTCACACCCAGCGCACGCATCCTCTCTATGCATTCGCGCACGCGAGCACCAAAGAGGGCAGCATTCTCAGCACCGACCGGCGCCGGCACGGTGAATACGTTTGGCTGCGGCGCGATGCCGAGAGCCGGCGACATCGCAGCAATGGTTTCCGTGGTGCCGTGGTACGCAAAGTCTGTGACGATGAAGCCAGTGCCGCCTGTCGCTGCCTTGCTGATGCGTGCTGCGAGATCGTTCGCTTCACTGCCGGTGCAGGTGAAGGTGACATTGCCAAGTTCGGGAGGAAGGGTGGCCAGCAATCGTTCCGCCAGTTCGAGCGGCCCGTCCGTGAGATAGCGAGTGTGAGTGTTGAGCGTGCGCGCCTGGCGAGTGAGCGCCTCGACGACATATGGGTGGCAATGGCCGACGACCGGCACATTGTTGTAGGCGTCGAGATAGCGACGGCCGTCGGCGTCGTACATCCAGAGGCCTTCGGCGCGAACCACGTGAACGGGCTCTTCGTAGAACAGGCGGTACGTGGGCGCCAGCACGCGCTGGCGGCGCGCGAGTATGTCGGAACTGGAACTTTGCGGCTGAGGCATGTGCGGTCTCTGTGCTTGAGTGAGTGAGCAGGTGAGCACGTGAGTAGGTAAGCGAGTGAGTGGTTAAACGGGTGAGCGCGTGAATGAGTGGGCGCGGCTGTGACTAAGTAGTGTCTTGCTGAGCTTGGTCGAAGCTTTCGCGATCGGGCAAGGAAGGCTCAGGCCTCGTAATGCGCCCGCTCATGAGCCGCCTCACCATCGCCACGCGCCGCGCGACATGCGCATCATCGAACGCATCGAAGTGAGTCGCGGAAGGGTTCTTCGCCCGATGCCACGACGGAATCAACAAACCCTGGACGATGCGGGCAGCGACCAGCGCATTCAGGATTTCAAGTTCCGTACTCTGCAGAGGCTCGACTTCCTGATAGGCACCCAGGAAATCGCCAATGACCTCGTCCATCGCCTCGATCGTGGTGATCTGGCCCACCAGCGCGATCGCCACATCGGCAATCAACGCCGTATGCACGGCATCGCCGAAGTCGATGACACCGGCCACGCGCGAATCATCCTGCTCGTCGACGAGAATGTTGCCGACGTTGAGGTCATTGTGAACAAATTGATGCCTCACGGTCGCCAGCCGAGGCGCGACACGGGCTTCGAAATCAGTGACGAACTCCGAAATGAAGTCCGCGGCCGGCAACCCCGGCACATCCGCCAGCAGAGCGTGCAGCAGGGGCACGTGCTGCAAATCCCAGATCACCATATGATGGCTCGCCGGGTGCTCGAAATTCCGAAGCGCCCGCGCCAGGCGCGCGGCGAGCCGTCCGCACGATGCGCGCTGCTTCTTCGATCTCGCTACTGAAAGCAGGCGCTTGCCGGAAAGAAAGGTCACGAGCCGAGCGGTGCGCACCTGTCCAGCGGGATCATCAAACTGGATCTGGGGTTGCCCGTTCCGCGCGCGGCAAACGCGCGGGCAAGGAAAGCCAGGGTCGACTTTTTCCATGTGGAGCAGAGCAGCCGTCGACAGCTGTGTAATCGACGGCTGCTCGGCAGCGTTGGCGATCTTTAACATGTACTCCGCGCCGCGCCCCGCGCGCACGCGAAAGTTTTCGTCACGCTCGCCGGTCAGTCGATCGGCATGCACGTCGAGGCCGTAGTGATCGCGAACTACGCGCTCCACGAATTCGGGCGGCACCGACGGGCCATGCCCCACCATGGTCTCCATGAACGGAGCCAGATCATTCGCGGTCACTCGTGAGTTCCCAGGTTCCAAATCAGCTCGTCTCAGCGCCGCGCCAGCGCCTGCAGCCGCGGCTGATCCTGTGCGATCGCCGCGATCAGCCATTGCCTGAACTGCAGGATCAGCGGTGCCTCCCACCGGTCCGCACGCGCAACGAGGCGATACGTGCCCATGGTCTGCGGCTCGAAGCTCGCGTGGCCCTTGCCCACGTCCATGAGCCGCCCGCTCGCAAGATCGTCAGCCGCAATCAGATGATTGGTGAGCGCGATACCGCGCCCGTTGCGCGCGGCATCCAGCGTGAGGTGGCCTTGCCATAGACGCGGGCCGGTGAGATCCACATCGTCCAGCACGCCATGCGCGGCGAGCCAGCCGCCCCAGCGCGCCACGTTCTCTTCGTGCAGCAGTTTGTGGCTCAACAAATCCCGCGGCTCAGCGATGAGACCGGCCTCGGCACGATATGCACGACTCGCGACGGCGACGATGGGCACTGTAGCCACGTCGAGGCTGCGTAACTCGGGCGGCTGCTCCACGGGTATCGAATAAGACGCCACGAAGCGAATCTCGAGATCGGTCTCGTGGGATGAGAAGTCCAGCCCCCGATCGGTGGGCCGCAGCTCGATGTCGAGGTCCGGATGAGACTTCTCGAACTCGCCGATTCGCCGTGACAGCCAGTGCAGGGCGAAGCCTGGAATGCAGCGGATATGCAGGCGCCGCAGATCTCCATGCCGCATCAGATCCAGCGTGGCGTGCGAGATCTGGTCCATCGCATTGACGATCTGCCGGTGATACCGAATGCCCGCCTGCGTGAGCACTACGCCCGCCGCGGTTCGCTCGATGAGCGCGGCGCCGGTCCAGGCTTCGATCGCCCGGAGATGGCGGCTGACGACCGCATGGTCGCGACACAGAATCTGCGCGGCCTTGCGCACGCCGCCCAGGCGCGCCACCGCGTCGAACGCTCGCAGCGACTCGAACGGCGGCAGCGATTTGCGCGACGGCAGGGCAGGGAATCGAGGGGCGTTGTCTGGGGGATCATCGGATTTCATCGAGTCTCTCCACGGGTCGGCGCAGCGGAAACACTGCGTGCTGCCGGCACGTCACGATGATCACGCGCGCCTCGAACGGAAGTCAAAGAGCCCCGGCCGTCATGTCTTCACGTCGGCGTGACCGTTTGCAGGGCCGCAAGCTGCGGCTCCGCCGCGTCGAGCGCCGCGCGGATGATGCCGAGCATGCGGTCGATCTCCTCGTGAGTGATGGTCAGGGGCGGGCACATGACGATGGTGTCGCGGATCGCGCGCACCATGAGACCATTTTTGATGGAGTGGTCGCGCACGATGGGCCCGGCCTTGCCCTCGGCGCCGCCAAAGCGCTCGTTGGTGCCCTTGCGCGAGACGATTTCGATGGCGCCGAGCAGCCCAAGTGAGCGTGTTTCACCTACACGCGGATGTGTAGCCAGCTCGTTTAGCCCCCGCGCCAGCCAGGGCCCCGTGTCGGTGGCCGTGCGCGTGACGAGATGCTCGCGCTCGATGATGGCGATGTTCCTGAGAGCGACCGCCGCCGCGACGGGATGCCCCGAGTAAGTGTAGCCATGCACGAACATTCCGTTCGCGCTACGTAAGGTTTCGACGATTTCGCTCGACACACCCACCGCGGAGATCGGCTGATAGCCGGACGACAACCCCTTGGCCATCGAGACGAGGTCGGGCTGAATACCGTAGTGCTGAAACCCAAACCAGCGGCCGAGCCTGCCAAACCCGCAGATCACTTCATCACACACCAGCAGAATGCCGTATTTGCGGCACAAAGCGGCAACGCGCGGCCAATAGCCTTCCGGCGGAATGATCACACCACCCGCGCCCTGCACGGGTTCGCCGATAAAAGCCGCCACCTTGTCGGGCCCGAGCTGCAGGATGCGTTCTTCGATGGCGTTGACCGCGCGGTCCGTAAACGCTTGCGGGTCTTCACCGAAGCCCTCGTTGAAGGAATAGGGTTGCATCACCTGCTCGAAGCCGGGCACCCACGGGCCGCCCTGTTTCTTCATCGGCGTCATGCCGCCGAGGCTGACACCGCCTACCGTGGAGCCGTGATAGGCGTTGTGGCGCGAGATGATCACATTGCGCTCGGGCTGACCTTTGACCTGCCAGTAGTACCGCACCATCCGAATGATGGTATCGATGGCTTCCGAGCCTGAATTGTTGAAAAACACGTGCGAGAGCTTGCCGCCCAGCAACTCCGAAATCTTCGCGGCCAGCAGCACGGTGGGCGCCGACGCCGTTCGGAAGAAAGTGTTGTAGTAAGGCAGTTCGCGCATCTGGTCGTAGGCCACGCGCGCGAGCTC
>JBDTUL010000295.1:0-7857 GCA_040007735.1 Gammaproteobacteria bacterium
GTGCCCAGGCTTCCGCGACAACGGGCTCGGCGTTGCGGGTAGATGGCGGCGTGGTGCGCGCTATCTTTTAGCGACCATCAATTGCTCGAGCGGCTCGAAAGAATGCAGGCGCGCAATTCGGTCGCCCTGCATTTCGAGCATGGCGAGGCGCGATTGCGTGTGAGCGCCGGCTGCCGACGCGAGGCCGGGCGCCACGTCGTATTTCACGAATACGGTGTTCGCATCGCCGGTCGGGAAGAGCCAGACGTTGGAGACTTGCTGCTTTCCCAATTGAGCCGTGAAGGCGCGCTCTGCGCGGGCGAGAACGCCGGCGGCTCGCGCGGCGGCGAGCGTGTGGGGAACATGGGCCTGCTGCTTGGGCGCCGGGTCTGCGGACACTGCGGTTGAAGTGGCGAGGATGAGTGCCGCGCCTAAAGCCGTATATCGGGTCATGCCAACGTTCCTTAACTGGAATGCTCACCGCGGTGAGCGTTGGCTGACGATAGGGGCTGGCTGGAGGGCCGACAAACGAGCAATTCGGCGGGACGCGTGACCCGGGCTCATTCAACCTTTTCCAGGTTGCGAGAGGGTCCGGTTCCCCTCCCAGCCGCCCGGCGCTTGAGGGCTTCTTATCCCAAAAACTGCGGATTAAGTCTCCACGTAGCCAAGTTAAGCGCACACGCAAACGTAACCCACGCCAGATACGGCATAAGCAGCATCCCCGCCAGCGGCCGCACGCGCCAAAACGCAATCGCCGTAAGCAGCACCAAAATCCACAGCAAAACGATAACCACTAACGCCAGCGCCCCGTGGTGCCAGGCGAAAAACACCCAGCTCCAAAGCGCATTCGCGGCCAGCTGCACCAGAAACAGGGTAAGCCCACGACGCGCACCGCTAAACCCGGTGACTCGCCACACCAGCCACGCCGAGACGCCCATCATCAAGTAGAGCACCGTCCACACCGGACCGAAGACGCCCGCCGGCGGCGCCCAGCTGGGCCGCACGAGTTGGTCGTAGCACGCGGCCGCATGCACCGACGCAATGGCACCGATGGCGCCCGCCACGAAACACAGCGCGATCCACCCCGCAAGCCCGAGGAGCTGGCGTTTCAACGGAGCATCCGCCGCGAGTTTCCCGTGGAAGGAAATGCTGGGCTTGGCGTAGCCGCTATTTTTGCTGAACGAGTTCACTCCACGCTCCGGCGGTGAGTTCCAATGGAACCCTGAACGGGCTCCCGGGAACCCTTTGTAGTTGTTGATTACAGGCAATATACGCCGCGACACGGCGCAAATGTCTCCATTCCGCGGAACAGGCGGGCGTCTTCAGGCTTTCTCGACCGGGAGTACCGAAATGACGACTCGCAACCATCGCCCCTTTGCCGACAGCCCGCTTGGCGAGCTGATCGATGCCGTCGCATCGGCCGAGGTGTCGCCGGGAGCCGGTGCGGCCGGCGCCATCTCGCTGGCCCTGGCCGCGGCGTGCGCCGGCAAGGCGGTCGCCATCACGCTGAAACGGCATGCAGACGCGACCCTCAGCCGCGCCCAGGCGGAGCTCGCCCGGATCGGCCGCCAGGCGCTGAGCGGCGCCGACGAGGACGCGGCCCGCTTCGAAGACTTCATCCACCACAACGACGGCCGCTCGACGACGCAGCTATTGAAAGCCGAGGAGCGGCTGCAGGCGCTGGCCGGTGCGCTGGCCAAAATCCTCGATGACCTCGAATTCCGCATCGATCATGTGGTCGCGGCAGATGTGGAGGCGGCTCGAGCCCTGTGCCGCGCGTTCGGTGTCATCCAGTCCCGCAACCTGGAAGAGACGCGCCCGGCGCATCCTCAACGCTGAGCAAGGGACGCAAGCTGGCCGGCAGCCTGCCGAGCCAGCGGATGCGCGGCCCCCAGTCCGTTTGAAAGACAGCGCACCGCTCTCTCCAGTGGCGCCCGTGCCGATTTGGCATCACCCCGTGCAAGCCGCGCGCGCGCGAGGACGAACAGCGCCTCCCCCACATCGGCGCTTTGATCCGGTTCGAGCGCGTCCCGCTCGGCCAGCCGGACCGCATCGTGCGCGAACAACTCGGCCTGCACGGCATTCCCGCCTTCGAGCTCCAGTGTGGCCGAGGTGAGCAGCGCGGGTGCGAGCTGTTGCGAGCTATCGGTCTGCGGATATCCCAGACGCCGCAACAGATCGCTCAGCATCCTTCGTCCCTCGGTCAGGTGACCGCTCGCGGCAGCCAGCCGCGCCTGCTCCTGAGTGAGCAGCGAGAGCCAGCGCTCGTTGCCCGTTTCATTCGCGCGCCAGAATGCCGCAGACAGGTCGAGTTGACGGCCAGCGTCATCGAGCCGGCCGAGCCCTGAATACATCGAGGCCAAAACCAGACGCGCAATGGCTTCCCACGATTGCAGCTGGCCTTTCGCCGCGCCTTCGGCGCCTTGCGTCAGCATCGAAATGGCTTCGTCGGTGCGGTCGAGACGCGCCAGGATGCGGCCATAGGCGATCGAGCTCTGCGGCGGCGGCCCACTCTTCCCATTCTCCGCAGGCAGCTTGTTGATGATGCCCGCGAAAAGATCCCCCGCGCGCCTGACCTCGCCGGCCCTGAGAAAGGCCTTCGCGCGGTTTTCCACCACGATGTAGCGACCAATCGTGCCGCCACGGCCATTGTCGACGAATGTTTGCTCGGTGCGCAGATTCCACGCCAGCGACTCTTTCGGGTTGCCCACGTCGCCGTACAGAACCGAGAGAAAATTCAGAGCACCCGTGTAGTCCAGCCCCTTCGTGCCGCCGGTGCGCTCCATGATGCCGATGGCCTGTCGTTGCAGGCTGATGGCCTTGGCCAGTTCGCCATCGAGCCGCGCGAGCTGGATACGCTCCCTCATGCAGGAGAGCCGCATGCCGGTGGGCATTGGCTGCGTCATACGCGCAATCCACTGGTCCGCGTCAGCCATTCGGGCGCGGGCCCGATCCACATGATCCAGACTCAGCTCGGTCTCCACGGTATTGCACTGGACACTCGCGATGAGCATCGGGTCCCCAAGGCGGCGCGCTATGCGCTCCGCCCGGCTCAGCGTTTCCAGTTCCTTGGCACTGTCACCCAGGTCCAGATAGCGGCCAGACAATTGGATGAGCATCTCGATGATGAAGCCCGGCTCCTCGCGATACTGCTTCTCCAGCATCTCCACACCTTTGTCGAGCAGCGTGCCGATAGGCAGCGGCTGCCCGCCCGGGCCCACTTCCGCCAGCATCAGCGAAGTGAAGTCGCGCTGAGCGTCGGCCCGACGGGTTTGATAGACCGCCTGGTCACGCTGGACGCGCGCCAGGAACATTTGCTGAACAGCGAATGCAAGGCTGCCCAGCACGGCGGCCACCACCAGCAAGGTGACGGTAACGCCCACGCGATGGCGAGACACGAACTTGCGAAGGCGGTACCAGGCGCTGTCCGCACGCGCCTGCACCGGCTCGTTCGCCAGATAGCGGCGCACGTCGTCCGCAAATGCGCCAACGGTGGGATAGCGCTCCGCTGAATCCTTTTTCAACGCCTTGGCGACGATGTTCTGCAGGTCGCCCCGTAAGGGAGCCGACCCATCGCCGCTGGGAAGAGCGCCACACAGGAGCACATGCAAAAGCACGCCGAGCGCATAAACATCGGTGGCAACGGTGATGCGCTCACCCAGAAGCTGCTCGGGCGCCGCGTATTGCGGGGTGAGTGCACGGCCACCTTCGCGGGTGAGCTGCGTGGGCGGGTCGGTTTGCTCGTCGTCCTGAAGGAGCTTCGCGATGCCGAAGTCCAGGAGTTTCACGTAGCCTGCAGCGGTTACGTGGATGTTGGAGGGCTTGATGTCCCGGTGGACGATCAGGTTGGCGTGGGCGTGGCCCACGGCCGCCAGCACATCGAGAAAGAGCTCGAGCCGCGCCTTCGTATCCAGGCGGCGCTTGTCGCAGTAGCTGTCGATACTGCTGCCTTCCACGTACTCGAGCACCAGGTACGGCTGCGCCGCCCCGGTGACGCCGGCATCCAGGATGCGCGCAATATGGGGATGCGTTAGCCGGGCCAGCACCCGCCCCTCGCGCCGGAAACGATCCTCGCCGTTGCGGCCGACCAGGGCGAGGTTGAGCAGCTTGATGGCAACCTTCCCTTCGAAGCGTCCGTCGCTGCGATGGGCGAGCCACACCGTGCCCATTCCACCCTGTCCGATATTCGATTCCAGCGTGTAGGCGCCGAGTATCTGGCCGGCCAGCGACGCCTGGCCCAGCATGTCCAGCGAGTTTCCTTCCAGGAACTGAAGGCGATCGAGGGAGGGTTGCGCCGCCAGCAGCGATTCGAGGTCCGCCGCAAGCGATGGATTCTCGGTGCGCAGGGTCGCGAGCCAGGCGGCGCGCTGCTCAGCGTTCAGCTCGAGCACCTGATCGAGATACGGATTGAGTTCGAGCCAGCGTGCCGGGTCGATCATGGCGATGGGTTTCAGGCGGCGTTTGCGCTCGCCGCGGCCGCAGGGAAAGGCGCCGGGCCCCGCCCGGAGGCCGTAGAGATTATCGGATGCGCGCTGCTACGCCCACCCCTGCGCTCACTTGCGGGCGAGAATCGGAGCGGAGGAGACGTTGATGGTGAACGCGGGAAGTTCGACCGTGCTCTTGCCGTCGCTCACGGTAATGACAATGTCCGAGTATGCCCCGACATCATGCACCCCGGGTTTGCCGAACAGTGTGCCGTGGTTCTTTCCGAACGTGGCCCACCGCGGTTTGTTACGCACCTTGAACTCGAGCGGCCGATCACCGCTTTGGTACACCGTGGGCGTGAACGCGTAGAACGTGGCCGGCGCCGCACGCGAGGTCGCGTTACCTGAAATGGTCAGGGCGGGAGTGCCATCAGCGTCGTGCCGGTGCGCGGCAGAGCCTAGGCTCAGCAACGCAACGATGAAAGGCTGCGCGAAAGCAGGAATGGAACTCAAGTCAATTGCCTCCGGAAACCCGCCGGTTGCGCGTAAGAGCTCGAGAATCTGCTGAAGTCTTTGCTACAGATTCACCACAAATCTGTGCATTGCCACAAAGTCCACTATCCTCCTTTCGAGGCATTGCTGTCACTAAGTATTCCTGCGTCTACGAGCCCTTGGTCTTGGCTCATCGCACACGACTTATTGCTGAGGCACGTCATTCGAGCCGTGGTGTGGAAACACCACGCGCGCGATACTTCGAGTATTGAAGCATTTCGCGCTGTTGCCGTTCGGGCGGATCTGTTCGCGAGCGCGTCGCCGTTGTGCATGAAGCGCACCTGGAATCTTTCTGCAGCCAGCGGACTCAACGACCACCGCGCGGATATAGTTACGCGCCATCACTGCTTCACCGTCTCGTCACATGACATTGCGCGTCGTTCGGTTTGACGATGTTCCGCCCGCACCTTGGAAAAATGGCGGCGGTGTAACGCGCGAATTGCTCGCATGGCCCGAAGCCGTCGGCTGGTCGCTGCGCGTGAGCGTGGCCGACGTCGCGACCTCCGGCCCGTTCTCCGTCTTCCCCGGCATCGATCGCTGGTTCGGAGTACTGCAAGGGGGCGGCGTCATCCTGGAAACTGCGGGCACGCCGCTCCCGGTGACGGTTCGCGCTGGTGACGGGTTGCATGCGTTCATAGGCGACGCCACCACGCAGTGCCAGCTCATCGATGGCCTCACGCGGGACTTCAATGTCATGGCGAAGCGCGACGAATTGGTGGTGCGCGTGGGTGGGGCGTCTGAAAACGCCGTGCTTGCTACGCGGGCGGCGTTCGTTGCCTGTTTCGTCAGCGGCGAAGCGGCGCTGAGCGCGAATCAGCAGGCTGCGTTGACGCTTCCTCCCCTGTCATTGGCCTGGATGAGCAACGACGGTGCGCAGTCGCTGCACTTGGCGCTGGAAGGCACAGTCGGACAAAGCTGGTGGATCGAAGCGGACCTTGCGACCCCGGGAGCCGGTGGCCGCTGAACGTTGCGATCAGCCACTCGCCGCGCTGGCATGGCATGGCATGCCGGCGATGCGGCCGTAATCCGCCACCGTTGCATCGTTCGCAGGCGGCGTTCCGGGTGACAGGTAGGCCGCTAGGCACGCGCCTCGAAGATCAGGCGGCGGGCTCGACTGCGCGCTTCGCGGCAGGCTTCCCTTTCTTTTTGCGTGTAGGAGTCTTGGGTGGCGCTGCTGGAGCGGTCTCGGCGTCCACTGCAAACCGATGCATCCGGCTGATCAACTCCGGCGGAATCGGCGTTGACCGGGCTGTGGCGGCCGAGATGAACACGAGCACCTGCTTCGCACGCATGCGCAGCTCACCCTGATGTGATGCCTCGATTCGCAGCTCGCACGAGGTGTTGCCGATCTTCACCGTCCACAGATTGAAGGTGAGCCGGTCGCCGTAGCGCGTGGGCTTGATGAAGTCCACCGTGAAGTGGACCGAGGGAGTGAGAACCTGTTTGTGGTGGAACAGCCCGGGCGCGCTGGCCGCCAGCCCGTCTTCAAACCAGTCCTCCACGAAGTCGCTGATCATCTCGAAATAGCGTGGGTAGAACACCCACCCGGCCGCATCGCAGTGCCCGAAACGCACGAGAATCTCACGCTGAAATGCCGACATGACGATGAGCCCTCCCCCCAAATCCGGATGCGAGCCAAGCTTACCCGAGAGTGTGGATCAGGTGGGTCTTCATGCCGCGCACAGGGGTTCACCGCGCACCCTGCCAGATGGAATAACTGCGCAAAGACACCACGCACCTCGGCAGTTGACCGTTCGAAATCCCCCGATGCTGCCAGCCAGGCAATGGAGAGACCGCAGGACATACGGTCCTCACATCATCGAGGGAAATCATGGTTGCGTATTCGTATCCGGTCGGATACAGTGGTGGAAGGTGAATTCGCTCGTTTACTCTGAGGTTTTCTCCGCATGGCTGAAGAGGCTGAGAGATCAGAAAGGCAAAGGCCGCATCCTGGCTCGATTGCGTTCAGCCACGTTTGGCAACCTCGGCGATTGTGAGTTCGTCGGCGAGGGTGTGTTCGAGATGCGCATTCACTTTGGGGCCGGTTATCGCGTGTATTACACGCAGCGCGGACCGGAGGTGTACCTGCTGCTGGTCGGTGGCGACAAGGGCACACAGAAACGCGACATCTCTAAAGCGATCGGAATGGCACGTCGGGTTTGAGGGGCACTTCATGGCAAAAGCAAAGTTTGCGCGTTTCGATGCCGCTGATTTTCTCGACGACGAGGACGTCATTGCGGAATATCTTTCCGCGGCACTCGAAGATTCCAACCCTCAAGTGTTTCTCGCCGCGGTCTCCGACGTTTCCCGGGCACGGGGAATCGCGAAGATTGCGCAGGACTCCGGCCTCGGTCGCGAGAGCCTGTACAAGGCGCTCGCGCCAGGCGCGAAGCCGCGCTACGAGACGGTGCGCAAACTCATGGATGCGCTGGGGATGAAATTGATCGTCACGCCGGCCTGAGTGGGGCGTCGCTAGAGAAAGAGATCCACCGCCACCTGGGCGGAGAAACGGCCCCCATCGGTGAGGCCGAAGCTGTTGCTTCCGTAAATCTCCCAGGCGAAGACATCGGTAATGTTCTCGGCCTGCAGGCGCAGCGTTGTGGGCGCGCCCCGCATTTCGAATCGATAGCGTGCGCCGAGATCGACGAGCGTATAGCCAGGAACCCTGTTGAGGCCATCGAGCGAGGCGACGCGCTCCCCACGGTTCACCAGCGCCACATCTAACGAGAACGCCGACAGCAATGGCGGGCGGTACTCCACATCGAGCCGTAGATTGCGACTCGTTTGTCCAATGGGCTTTTCACCTGCACGGCCGGATGTGACCGCATCACCGGTGACGCGGGGTTTCATGAGCACGGCCCCGGCCACCCCGCAGTTCGACGGGTACTTCCGCGACCTGTTC
>JBDTUL010000296.1:0-7773 GCA_040007735.1 Gammaproteobacteria bacterium
GTGGCGAGACCGCCGAGATGCCCGGCATGTATCACGGCGATGACTATGACCTCGCGGGCTTCTGCGTCGGCGTGGTGGAAAAGGACCGCATCATCGACGGGCGCACGACGCAGCCGGGCGATGCAATCATTGGCCTCGCGTCCTCGGGCGCGCACTCCAATGGTTATTCGCTCATTCGCAAGCTGGTCACGCTCGCCGCGGCGAATGCTTCGACGGTACTCGATGGCAAGCCGCTGTTCGAGCGACTGCTGACGCCGACGCGCATCTATGTGAAGTCGCTTCTCGAGCTGGCGCGCAAGTTGCCGGTGCGCGGCTTCGCGCACATCACCGGCGGCGGGCTCACAGACAACATTCCGCGCGTGCTGCCCGATGGGCTCGAAGTAGTGCTCGAACGCAAGAGCTGGCATCGCGATCCGGTGTTCGAATGGTTGCAGCAGACCGGCCGCATCGAGCAGGCGGAGATGTATCGCACGTTCAACTGCGGCATCGGCATGATCGCCGTCGTCCCCCCGAGCCACGCGGATGAGGCATTGCGCATGCTCATCGCGCGCGGCGAACAGGCCAGCTTCATCGGCGAAGTCCGCCGCGGCTCCGCGGGCGTCGTCATCAACGAATAATGACGCTGCGCCTCGGCATCCTCATTTCGGGCCGGGGCTCGAACATGGTCGCAGTCGCCCGGGCGTGCGCTGAACGGAGCGTGAATGCTGAGGTGTGCATCGTGCTCTCAGACCGTGCGGATGCAGGCGGCATCGACATCGCGCGGGAACTGGGCCTCGAAACCGCAGTCTTACCGTGGAAGTCCTTCGCCGATCGCGCGGCATTCGAGCACGCGGCGGCGGAGATCCTCGAGGCGCATCGCGCGGAGGTCATCGTGCTGGCGGGGTTCATGCGAGTGCTGTCGCCGGAATTCGCGGAACGCTACGCGGGGCGGCTCATCAACATTCACCCGGCTCTGCTGCCGAAGTATCGCGGCCTTCACACGCACGAGCGTGTGCTCGAAGCGGGGGACGCGGAGCACGGCGCCAGCGTTCACTTCGCCACGGCGGAACTCGATGGCGGGCCCGTCGTTCTCCAATCCAGGATTCCGGTGCACCCGGGTGAGACTGAGAAGGAGCTTGCCGCGCGCGTGCTCGCAACCGAACATGTGATCCTGCCCCGGGTGATCGGTTGGCTCGCAACCGGCCGGCTCGCCTGGCGCAACGGACAAGGCTGGCTCGATGGCCAGCCGCTCGATGCGCCGATCGTGGAGGATTTTCCCATGAGCGAACTCGCCCCCGAGCCGCCGACGACTTCTGGACACTGATGTCGAAGCACGCCAGCAATCCGCCGACCACAGCGTCGTCGCGCCGTTCGGCGAGATTTAGCGCCACGGCGCCATTGCCGGTCGCAATGATGCTCATCTTGTTGGCGCGCGCCGCACTAACCAGTGCCACCGCTGCTGACACCGCCAACACCGCGAGCGCCAGCTGCCCTCAACCCTTCCGCACCACCTACTCCGTGGAATGGCACGGCATGAGCGCCGGCACCTCCACGCTCGAGCTCACCCGCAAGAACGACACCGAATACACCTTCCGTTCGAGCAACGCCGCTCGCGGCCTGTTCCGAATCGCCCTGCCTGACACCATCACGCAGATCAGCAACTTCTCCATCGTGAACGGCACCGTGCTGCCTGCAAGCTACGTGGGTGACGATGGCTCGACCGACACAGAACGCGACGTCTCGCTGAACTTCAACTGGACCGACCACCGCGTCACCGGCACCGCCGAGAACAAACCGGTGGATCAGCCAATCGAACCCGGTGTGCAGGACAGCCTGTCAGTGCAAGTGGCCCTGATGTGCGCGCTCGCAAGCGGCACCTCGCCGAAGAGCTTCAAGCTCATCGACAAGGATGAGATCAAGGAATACCAGTACACGCGGGAAGGCGAGGCCTCCCTGACCACGAGCGTGGGCAAGCTGCACACGGTGATCTACAAGAGCCAGAAGGCCGGCGCGAGTCGCGCCACCCGGTTCTGGATCGCGCCGTCGCTCGGCTTCCTGCCGGTGCGCGCGGAGCAATCCAAACGCGACAAGCGCGAGGTAGTGCTGCAAATTCGGTCGGTGGACAGAACCCCTTCCGCAGCGGCCACACAGGCCACCCATAGCGGTCGCCGGCGCCCCGCCTCCTGAGGAGCGAATCAGGCCTTCGGCAGCGTGACGCCCATCTGCCCCATGTACTTGCCGCCGCGATCGCGGTACGACGTGGAGCACACTTCATCCGACTCGAAGAACAGCATCTGCGCAATGCCTTCGTTCGCATAGATCTTGGCGGGGAGCGGCGTGGTGTTCGAGAACTCGAGCGTCACATGCCCTTCCCATTCCGGCTCGAGCGGCGTCACGTTCACGATGATGCCGCAGCGAGCGTAGGTGCTCTTGCCCAGGCAGATGACGAGCGCGTTGCGCGGAATACGGAAGAATTCCACCGTGCGCGCCAGGGCGAACGAGTTCGGCGGAATGATGCAGATGTCGCCGCTGAAATCCACGAAGCTCTTCGCATCGAAACGCTTCGGGTCGACGATGGTGGAATTGATGTTCGTGAAAATCTTGAACTCGTTCGCGCACCGCACGTCGTAGCCGTAGCTCGAAGTGCCGTAGGAGACGATCTTCTCGCCATCGGCGTGCCGCACCTGCTCGGGTGCGAACGGCTCGATCATCCGCTGCTCCTTCGCCATGCGCCGGATCCAGTTATCGGACTTGATACTCATCGTGTGCGGGCCCCGTGAATCTTCTGCGTTCTTGAAAAAATGTCAGCTTTCTTCGACGACGATCTTCGGAAACAGGCTGCTGCGATCGCGCGCGCGGCGCGACAAGGCGCCCCCCGTGCGCCGAGCCATCTCGAAGTAGGCGCGGGCGCGCGGCGAATCGGGCGCGGCCACCACCGTGGGCCGGCCGCCGTCCGCTTCCTCGCGAATCATCGCGTCCAGCGGCAGTTCTCCCAGCAGGGCCACCCCATACTGTTCGGCCATGCGCTGGCCGCCTCCAGCGCCAAAGATGTGCTCGACGTGTCCGCAGTTCGAACAGACGTGCAGGCTCATGTTCTCCACCACGCCGAGCACCGGCACGGACACCTTCTCGAACATCTTGAGCCCCTTGCGCGCATCGGCCAGGGCAATGTCCTGCGGCGTGGTCACGATGACCGCCCCCGACACAGGTACTTTCTGGGACAGCGTGAGCTGTATGTCCCCGGTACCGGGCGGCATATCCACGACCAGGTAGTCGAGCTCGCCCCAGTGCGTCTCGGACAGCAGCTGGGTGAGCGCCTGGGTGACCATGGGGCCACGCCAGACCATGGGCTGTTCCGCATCCACGAGGAAACCGATGGACATCGCGGTGACGCCATGACTGACGAGCGGCTCGAGCGTCTTGCCATCCGGCGAACCGGGGCGCTGCCCTTCGAGACCGAGCATCAGCGGCAG
Source organism: Gammaproteobacteria bacterium (assembly GCA_040007735.1). Taxonomy (GTDB): domain Bacteria; phylum Pseudomonadota; class Gammaproteobacteria; order Steroidobacterales; family Steroidobacteraceae; genus JADGHX01. The sequence continues at coordinate 3,453 of JBDTUL010000296.1, forward strand.
GCTGGGCCCATAGATGTCCGCATCGAGGATGCCGACACGGGCACCCTGGGCCGCCCAGGCGAGCGCGAGGTTGGCGGCAACGGTCGATTTACCCACTCCGCCCTTTCCGGAGGCGACGGCTACGATATTCTTGATGCCGGCCAATGGCTTCAGTTGCTTTTGCACCGAATGGGCGCGGATATCAGACTCGAGTTCGAATTCCAGGGGAGTGTCGATTGCGCTGGCTCGCAGGTGCGCACGCACGCCCTCGGCAAATTCAGCCGCGTAGCCGCCCACCGGAAAGCCCAAGGCGATCTTCGCCACGAGCGCCGCACCGCCCCGCGACTCAACCGAGCGCACGGCATTGGCGGAGCCCAGTGTGTCGCCCAGGTACGGGTCGACATAGCGGTCGAGCGCTGCCTTGATGGTGGCGAGAGTGGAATCCTCGGACATCGGAACTACCGGTATTGTGGCCAGGGGGTCGGCGGGCGCGAGATTGTAGAGCCTCGACGGGCCAACCGCTTGTCCGAAAAGGCAGACCCGGCGGAAGCCTGCGCCTTGCGCTGTGGCATAATCCCCCGTCGCCGGGATTGTCTTCGCTTCGATTCCGGCAGAACAAAGTCCAACCCGAGCCTGCTTGTAGTGCTGCTGCTGCCGTGCTTCGGCATGGGGGGCCTGCGCGATCGTGACCGCGCCGGGAGTATTCCCAACGGAACGGCCGGATGAGCTTTTTCACCAATTTGCGTGCAGATCGCCTGGTCACGGAGATCAGGTCTTCAACCAACCCGGCGAGCCCGGCGACCCAAAAGGCCGTCGCCAAGCTCAAGGATTTGGGCACGCCCGCTATCGAGGTCGTGTTCGGCGCCCTGCCGGAGGCCGACAAGAACTCGACCGTCGCGTTCGTGGACGTGCTGACGCACCTGGTCAACCCGAAGACGTTTCCGCTGTTCATCCGCGGGCTGGTCGAGGGCAGCGCGCGGGTCATTGCCGGCATCTCCTGGGCGCTCACCAGCAGCCGCAACTATCCGCCGAGCATGCTGCTCGAAGCGATCAATACGCCGGGCATCTCGAAGTCCGCCATCCTGGACGTCATCAACGCCCAGAAGAACCGCTTCGGCGTACGGGACCTGTTGACCGCCGCCTACTCCCAGGAAGCCAACGAGAAAGCCGCACTCTTCCGCGTCATCGGCGAGATCACCGACGAGGCGTCCGTCCCCGAGCTCATCGGCCGCATCCAGGGCAAGGACCCGATCGCGCGCGTCCACATCATCAATATCCTCGCCCGGTTCAACACGCGTGAGGTGCAGCACGCCCTGCAGAACCAGCTGCGCGATCCGCACAAGCTCATCCGCGCGGCCACCCTGTCGGCCCTGCAGCGCATGGACGGGCACATCGACATCGAGCGGGTCACGGCGCTCCTCAAAGACCCCGAGATCGATGTGCAGAACAAGGCCATCGATGTCGTCATCAAGGCCAACCACCCCGAGACCATCAAGTACCTCATCGAGGTGCTGAAGGACGAGAACGAGAACGCGCGCCGCGCGGCCGTGGAAGTGCTGAACGAGATCGGCAACGCCAACTCGGTGCGCTTCCTGCTGGGCGCCCTGAAAGACAGCGACTGGTGGGTGCGCAGCCGAGCCGCGGACGCGCTGGGCAAGATCGGCGGGCCGAAGGTCATCGAATCGGTGCTGCAGCTCGTGCAGGACAAGGACGAAGACGTCCGCCGCGCCGCCATCGAGATTCTCAACCAGACGAAGGATGAGCGTGCCGTCGACAGCCTCATCAAAGCGACGCGAGACACGGACTGGTGGGTGAGTGAGCGCGCTGTAGATGCGCTAGCCGAGATCGGCAGCCGCAAAGCCCTGCCGCGCCTCACGGAGATGCTCACCACGGCAAGCCCGAAAGCCATGCCCATCGTCGTGCGCGCGCTCGGCAAGCTCGGCGACGCGAAGTTGGTGGACACGCTGCTGCCTTTCCTGTCACGCCCCGAACGCGAAATTCGTGCCGAAGCCATCCAGGCCGTGGCGAAGCTGACGGACGAGCGGCGGGCAGACCAGGTGCGCGCGGAGCTGCAGGCTCAGGCCAACATGCCGGACCAGACCCTGGCCCGCATGGCCACCGCGGCACTCGCGGAACTGGACAATCGGCTCGTCGTCGGCAGCTCCATGCCGCGGGCGATGCCCACCTCGATCACGCCTTCGCCCGGCACCATCCGGCCACCGCAGGCCTCGGCGCCCGCTGTGGAACAGCAGAAGACGTTGCTCATGTCGGAAGCATCGATCCAGCAGGCTGCCAAGCAGGCGGAGGCGGCTGGAAAACTCGACATCTCCACGCTCAAGCCGGGGGATGTCATCGAAGGCCGCTACAAGTACATCGACCGCATTGGCCGCGGCGCCTTCGGCACGGTGCTGCTGATGGAAGACACGGTCGTGGACGAGCGGCTGATCCTCAAGTTCCTGAACCCCAACGTCTCGAACGACGAAGAGGTCATGAAGCGCTTCGTGCACGAGCTGCGCTACTCGCGCAAGATCACGCACAAGAACGTCATCCGCATTTACGACTTCCTGTACATCCAGGGCAACTACGCCATCTCGATGGAGTATTTCCCCTCGCACACGCTCGGCGGCGAAATCGTCAACGAGAAGCCGATGGACCTGCGGCGCGCGCTCGGTTTCGCCTGCGACATCTGCACGGGCATGACCGTGGCGCACCAGGTGGGCATCGTCCATCGCGACCTGAAGCCCGCCAACCTGCTCATCAACCAGGAAGGGCTGCTCAAGATCGTGGACTTCGGTGTCGCGGCCGCGCAGCGCGAAGGCGACACGCAGCTAACCAAGACGGGCTACGTCATCGGCTCGCCCAAGTACATGGCGCCCGAGCAGATTCTCGGCAAGAAGGTGGACGAGCGCGCGGACATCTATGCGGTGGGCGTCATCCTCTACGAAATGGTCACCGGCGTGCCTCCCTACTCCCGCGGCGACCACATGTCCGTCATGTACCAGCACGTGCAGGGCAAGGCGCGCCCGGCGCTCGAAGTGAACCCCAACCTGCCCCCCGGTCTTGCGGACCTGGTCACCAAGGCCATGGCCGTGGACAAGACCAAACGCTTCCAATCGATGGAAGAGCTGCGCGCGGCTTTGGAACGGTACATGTAAGGTGGCCGGCGAGGGCCTGCCGTCCGGCGAGGCACCCTGCGCCTGCACAGCGCCGCGGCGGTTGCCATTCTTCGTGCGTTAGGTCAAATTTCCGACCTTAACTCCTTGATTGAGGGGCACTGGGGGCGTTAAACCCCCTCCCGGTCCAAGCCCCGAAGAGAGACACCACCTTGGCGCGCATCGATGCGTTCCTGAAACTCGGCACGCAGCAGGGATGCTCTGACATTCACCTGGCCGTCGGCGTCCCGCCGATGCTCCGGATGCATGGCGACCTCATGCCCATCAAGTTTCGCGAGCTGCGGGCCGCGGAGCTCGAGGGGTATCTCACCGAAATCCTCACGCGCAACCAGCAGGAGTACTTCGGCAAGGGCAACGATCTCGACTTCTCTTATGTGTCCGCCGACGGCGGGCGCTTCCGCGTGAATGTGTTCCGCAAGGAAACGGGCATCGGCGCCACCTTCCGCTCGATCCCCACCGACGTGCCGACGCTCGAGAAGCTGGCGTTGCCGGCCATCATCACCAAACTTTGCGACTACCACCAGGGCATGATCCTGGTGACCGGCTCCACCGGCACGGGCAAGTCCACCACGCTTGCGGCCATGATCGATCACCTGAATTCGACGCGGAAGCTGAACATCATCAGCCTCGAAGACCCGATCGAGTTCGTCCATCGCAGCAAGAACAGCCAGGTCATCCAGCGCGAGTTGAACACTCACATCCCGAGCTTCGCGGAGGGCGTGCGCGCCGCCATGCGCGAAGACCCGGACGTCATTCTCGTGGGCGAGCTGCGTGATACCGAGACCATCTCGATGGCGATGACCGCCGCCGAGACGGGCCACCTGGTGCTGGGCACATTGCACACCACCGGCGCGGTGAAGACCATCGACCGCATCATCGACGCGTGTCCGGTGGAAGAGCGCGAACAAACAAAGAGCTTTCTGGCGCAGAGTTTGCTCGCGGTGGTGACGCAGGTTCTCATCAAGACGCCGGACGCGCGCGGCCGCAAGGCCATCTGCGAAGTCATGATGATGACCAAGGCCATCGCGAAACTCATCCAGACCGACCAGACCCATCAGATTCCCACGCAGCTCACCACCGGGCGGGACATGGGCATGCAGGCGATGGACCAGGCGCTGCTGGCCGCCATCCAGGCGAAGGAAATCGATCCGGACGACGCGTATCCGTAC